>CAYMND010000265.1:0-4609 GCA_964391685.1 uncultured Clostridia bacterium
GTACCCGTTGAATGCAACCGTGAAATAGATTTCCTGGCCCGCAGGGTGAACGGCAATCAGTTTTTCATCGAATCCGGAAGAGATCAGACCGGGTGCAAAAATTTCCGGTGTTGCTCCAGGAGGAGTCTTCCCCTCAAAAGGTCCCTTCTCCTCCAGCATCTTCCTGGCGTTTTGGTTGTCGGGATTGAGTTCAAGGGACTTCCGGTAATTCTGCTGGGCCTGTTTTCGGTCCCCGTTGGCCCAATACGCCTCACCAAGGCTGTCGAAGGCGTTCGCCGATTCCGGGAAAAAAAGTGTGTTGATGGTGAAAACGGCAATCGCTTCCTCTCTTTTCTGTTCATTCAATTTGCGATACCCCAATACATTGATCTCGTTTTCATCGATGAAAAAATCTGGGTTCTTCTGCAGATTTTCACCAAAAACAGCTGCCGGAGCACCGGCTGCTCCGTATTCGGCCAGAGATCGTTCGATCAAGGGGCACACCGACCGGTGCAGCTGTTTCCAAAACACCCGGACACTTCGTGCATGTTCGTCACGGGTCCACTGATCCGGCGACTCTTTGTGCAAGACCGTTTTCCATACGTCGGGGAAAGCGTGTTCCAGACGAACGGAATCAAGAAACTGTTCGAAGCTCTTGCCCTCTGCAGACGCTTTCTCACATGCCTCCCAGAGTGTTTTGATATATCCGTATTCGGCCTTCAACCTCTCTTGATCCCAGATGCCGGTCATGTTGGTATGAACCATCAGGTGATCATCGCTGGAAGAGATGAGTTCCTCCATCACGGAAATCCATCGGGGAATATCGTACCCTTCGGGGTTGTTCTTCAAGGTCGGAGTCAGGTGATTGCTGTTGCAAAGGTTGTTTGAAAACACGACGGCCTCTTCGGGCAGGGAGACAACCATGCCTCCCGGCGTATCCGATCGCCCGATATAGGTCAGTTTCAAGACGAAATCCCGGAATACCAATTCCATCTTGTCCTCAAAAACGATATCCGGTAATCGGATTTCAAAATCATTTGGCATTGTCCTGACGATGATATCCAGAAATTCTGCCCAGTCCCGCCAGCCTTTGGCTTCATTCGACGCTGGATCCAGTTTTTTCAGTCGTTCTCCGGCATCTTTGATTTTTTTTTCAAATGTCCGCTTTCTCTGCGCCACCAATTCATGGACCTTCTTCTCGTTCTTCATCAGGTTGTCCCGAAGTTCCCGGTGGGCAATGAAAAGAGCCTCAGGGAAACGGGAAACATCGGCCAGAGAGAGAACGTCGTTCGTCGTAAGGATGACGGCTTTGACTTTTTGGGTACCTGCCGCTTCATTGAGTGCCGTCATGAACCGATCCGACAATTCCGGGGAGCCGGAACATCCGATCAATATCAGACCGTCTTCGGTCACGATCGCCTTCTGGCCGGCAAAATCATTGATTTTCGCCTCGTAGGAATGCGGAGAATGCCTTTCGATTTTTACGGTGACATTTTCCTGAATCGCTTGGGACCCGGGTATAGCCGTTGTGCCGATCAAGCACAGAAAACATACGAACGATGGCAGAAAACACATGTCAACCTCCAAAAATGAGTTTCAAGACCATTTCTCTTCTTCGCTTTTATCATTGAAACGGGAATTACACGGTTGTCGTTAAGAAATATTTTCCAAACGGTACGTTTGCCTTTCCGAATGAGCCACTTTCTGGAGGAACAAGCGACAACGGGAATACAAAGGAATTGATCCCAAAGATGTTCGGTCGGGGCCGGATGTGTATTTCTGGAAGTGGAATGGAGCCGAGTGGATGGGAATGCAAATCGAATGAGGATGGACCGGGATCCGGAGGACCGGTTCTGACGGTATTTTTTTTGTGATAACCACGAATATAAGTACCGTTTCGGGATTGGTTTTGTTTCGGTCTTGTGATATAAGGAGGCATGGTCGACCACGGACCGATTATCCTGCACCTGCTCTGTACCCCCATCACTTTTTTTACCGTTTTCTTCCTCTATCTACTCCATCGTCGGTATCGTCATCCTTTCCTGCAGCCCTATCTGTATTATGTGGTTCTTGACGGACTGGGCAGTTTGGCCGATATCTTTTTCCGCATCCTGCCCTTCCAGCTTGACTCCAGCGGTCAGATTCGCGGGGCATTCTCACCGTTCACCAGTGTAATTCTCAATCTTTTCGCCCTGCCGATCCAGGCCCTGATGATTTTCTTCTTCATCACGGCGGTGAGCAGACTGCTGGGCTTGCGCCTGAAACGATGGCCGGTTGTCTGTTTATGGATCGGTTATGCCTTGGTCTTCATCCTGACTCTGGTCGGAGTGATGAACTTCATCAACTTCAGATCCATCGTCCTCCTTCGTCAGCTCATGTGGCTGACTGTGGCGATATCTTCCATCTTCATGATGGGCCCTCTGGTTTATGGGCTGAAATATGTCATCAGGGAAAAGGTGAAGGAACGACGGATCTTTTTCTGGGTGTTCACGGCAAGCTACCTTGTCAGCTTCAGCTTTCAGACTCTCTTGATATTCACCCGCATGGCCGGCGTGTGGGTGACCTTTCTGGTTCTGGGAACTCATTTGCCCGTACTGGTCATCCTGCCATTTTTCTTGTCGAAAAATGCGGCGGTTTCAGTTCGGAACGGCTTCGCAACGCAGGATATTGACCAGTTTTACAAGAGGAAGGGGGTATCCGGGCGGGAGCAGGAGATCATCGCGTATCTGATTCAGGGGTTTTCGAACCGGGAGATAGAGGAAAAACTCTTCATATCCCGCCGAACCGTCGAGAATCACGTCTACAATATCTATCGCAAACTCGGAGTCGGCAACCGTGTACAGCTGGTCAAATGCATCGAGGCCGCAACCTCATTGCCTGTCGATGTTTGATTGTTGAAAAATCGATGTAAAAGTACTATTTTCAACTTGGTTTCAGATTGGACGGCACAACCGTTGAACGGGCGTTGAGGAGAAGGCATGCAAACCGTCTGATGACCGGGGAATTGGTCATGAAAAAAATGAGTGAACGCATTTCAATCATGATCCTGATGGTAATGGTATCGTTTCTGCTGCAGGCGTGCGGATCCAAAGCGGAGGAGTACAAAGAGGAGCCGAAAGAGGGGAAGATATCGGTCAGCGGCAAATTCGGTCTGATTACCGGTGAACTCGGCGACAGGGGATACAATGACATGCATTACAACGGTATGATCGAAGCCAGGAAACGGTTCGGCATCGATTTTGAATACTGTGAAGCCGCCGATCCACAGGAAGCCGCCGTCATGATGGAAACGCTGATCCGCAACGGAGCGGCCACGATCTTTGTCGGTCAGGGGTACGACAACAATACGGTTGTCGACAGCCTTTCACTTGATTATCCGGAAATCCGCTTCATTCTGATAGACGGCCTGGCTTTGCACCAGAGGAGGAATGTGGCGGCCATCGTTTTCAAGGCCAATGAGGGATCCTTTCTGGTGGGTGCTCTCGCCGCTCTGGTTTCCAGAACCCGAAAGATCGCCCTCGTCGGGGGGGAAGACATTCCTGAAATCAACAATTTCAGGATCGGCTTCGAAGCGGGAGCCAGATATATTCTTCCCGACATCGAACTGATCGTGGAT
Source organism: uncultured Clostridia bacterium (assembly GCA_964391685.1). Taxonomy (GTDB): domain Bacteria; phylum Acidobacteriota; class Aminicenantia; order UBA2199; family UBA2199; genus CAYMND01. The sequence continues at coordinate 3,596 of CAYMND010000265.1, forward strand.
TTCATCGGAAGGTACGATGACAAAATATCGCCCTGGTTCAATCCCGAGCGGGCGTACACCATCTCCCTCGATCTGTATCGGAACCAGGATGTCGACCTCATTTTCCCGGCGGCCGGAGCATCGGTTCTGGGTACATTCCGGGCGGCGAACGAGGTGAAGCGATATGCAGTCGGCGTTGATTCGGATCAGGGGTATTTCTACCCGGGATATATCCTGACCAGTATGGTGAAGAATATCAACATCGCCATTGTGATGATGATCAAAGAGATTGTCGAAGGGCGTTTCGAAGCGAAAACATATTATATGGGATTGGCAGAGAACGGTGTCGGCCTGGCACCGATGATCCAGAATCCGGAAATCATTCCCGACAGTGTGCTGAACCGGATCAACGAGATCCGAGAGATGATTCTGGAAAAAAAACTGGTCGTGAAATCCATCTATCATGAATAAAGCAAAATGGAGCCGCTTGAAGAATCTACTGAGGAAAACGGTGCGGTTCAGACACGGAAAGTTCAGGCTTTCGATGAAGGCTACGATTCTGTTGAGCAGCGTATTGTGCGTGTCCCTGATAATCACCAGTTTCGTCATTGTCAAGTTCGTTTCGGTGATGCTGTTGAGAGAGACGGAAAAGAGAGCCGATGAAACGGCGGATTTCTTTTCCAAAATCAACTCCGTTCCGTTGCAGAGGATGGATTTCTATGCCGTTGAAAACAATAAGAATGAATTGAAGAAAAACGAGGATATCGTATTCGCAGAAGTGTACGATGCGGACAATTTCAGGATCGCCGCTTTTTCGAAGAGTGCCGATGGCCGACCCGAACGTTTCCTGGAAGCGGCAAAACCCATAATCAATGCGGAAAATGTCAGAATCGGATATGTGCGAATCGGACTCTCACTGGAGCGGACAGATCAGATTATTTTCAGAACGATTATGATTCTGGTGGGAATCCTGCTGATTGTTCTGCTGGTCATTCTGACGACTCAACGGATCATTATCAAGAAAATCATCATCAA
>CAYMND010000266.1:0-4608 GCA_964391685.1 uncultured Clostridia bacterium
CGTTCATGCGCTGAAACACTGTACAGGTTCCGCCCACCAGTCCCCGTACCCGGTCGACCACGGGGGTTTCCCGGTCCTTTTCGGCGTTCTGACCGAGCCAGGTATTTCCAACCCGCATCATCGGCAGCCGGATTTTGCTTTTCACTTGGGAGGATTGATTGACCACCTGCCACTCGACAGTATCAGTATCGAATGATACCGCTCCGGCCATTTTCATTACTTCACGGGCCACATTGAGATCGAAAACCAGTTTCGCTTCGAGAGTTTCCTGCTGACTGGTCAGCATGGCCAGTATACCGGACACAATGTTCTGCTGCCCTTCATGAGCCAGTTTAAGGGTTTCATTGACGGTAATCTTTTCAACTCCTCCCGCCTGCCAAATGGCCATTACCGTAATCACCAAAGCCACGACAAATGTGGAAATCACTCCCAGGATGATCAATTTCTTCCCGATGTTCATGTTCTTGAAATCAGCCATACTTCCTCCTTGTACAGAGAGAAAAAACCGCTTCAATCGCAACAATGTAGTGCTATTGATATTATGCTATCAATCATTCATTTTTCAATGAAAACCGTTCCAACCTCTATGGATGATCCAAAACGGACTCGACGATCCGATTCCGTTTTCGGTGGATCAACTGGGCCGTTTGAAATTGGGCAATTCCCGGATCAGGGTCGAGAGGCCGAGTACCGGCAGAGGACATTGGGACCAGTTGTGTTCCCAGCAGACCACATGAGTAAAATCATTCAGTTCGGCTTCCTTTCCGATCAGTTCATCGCTCTGAAAGATGAAACGGAGTCTCACCGGAGACCATTCCGTCTGGTCCAACCGGTGAGTGCGGAATCCGGTGAAGCCCGCATTTTCTCCGGCAGTCTCCAGGAAAAATCCGAGTTCCACAGCCACCATTCCAAACAGAAAAATCACACCGTTCCGGTCGGAAGGGGGAAACTGCAAGCCCCGGAAATGGAGTCGTTCCCCCCTGAGACGCTTCTCCGGAGCGATTTCCGGAGTGAGATCAGGAATGACCACCGGCTCTTTGGAGTCGTGAATATCGATATGGTATTCAGGAAGAGACGCTTCGTCATCTCCCTCCGGCCAGCTGGCCAGGCTCCGGTCCGCATCTTCGCCTCCCTCATTCTCCTTTTCGTCCTGATCGACCTTTTCGCCAGATCCATCGCTTTTCTCTTCCTCCGTCGGAGAGGCGAACTCCGGAACCGGCGCCGAAACCACCGTGGCTGCCAGTTGGGCGTCGAGATCCTGGGAATCTTCATTGGGGTCCCGGTTTTCCTCTCCTTTTGCTTTTCCGGAAGAGGAGTGGGACTCGGAGGAGAACATCCGAGTACGCCCCGCATCGGTGAGGTACCCGTCCTTCTGGACTTCCTCTTTTTTCTCTCCGAAATAACGCTGTGCCAGTTTGAAAGGCACCTCCAGGTTCCGCCAGTGTTGCTGATATTTCTCCGCCGGATACTTACCGTACTGGTCAACCAGGGCGAAAGTGGGGATTTCTCCTGTCAGTTCATGAATCCGCCACAATTCAGACAAAAGGTCCTTGCTGGTGGGCTCCTTCATAAATGATCCCGGAAGCCTGGCTTCCAGAAGCGCCGATTTCCAAGATCCCATGAAAAATTCAACTGTATTCATCGGAATGGTCGAACACTCCTGAAACTGCGTAGGAGTCAGGGTGTCGACTTTGAGATAGGCCGCTACCCTTCTGATCTCAGCCACAATCTCTTCTTTCGTATACATGCGGTCACTCTCCCTTGACCATTCCGGTCCTGCCCGGAATCGTCTCAGCTCAACAATACCGTCTGTTCCCGGGTTGGTCCGACTGAGAGACAACGGACCGGAATTCCAACGTATGTTTCAATATAGTTTATATATTCACGCACGGCAACCGGCAATTCGTTTTCCCTCCGAATCGAGTCCAGGGGACAGTTCCATCCCGGCAATTCATCGTAGACCCCTTCCACCTGAGCCAGTTTTCGGGCATCGGCGCAGAAGATGTGTCCCGCTTCTCCCTCCGGATACCGATAAGCCTTCAGAACGGGAATCCGTTCAAACTGTCCGAGCACATCGATTTTGGTCAGAAACAGTTCGTCCACACCGTTGATATCCACGGCATATTTCAGAGCCACCAGGTCCAGCCAGCCGACCCTCCGGGGGCGACCGGTTGTGGCACCGTATTCACTTCCCAGGGTTCTCAATTTTTCGCTGACCGGTCCGGAAATTTCCGAAGGGAAAGGACCTCCACCGACACGGGTTGTATAGGCCTTGGTTACACCGACCACTTTTCCCAGTTGTTTGTGAGACAGTCCGGTTCCGGCGAACAGTCCGCCCACAGTGGGGACAGAAGAGGTCACGAAAGGGTAGGTTCCGAAACGCAGGTCGAGCAGCACCCCCTGGGCTCCTTCAAACAGAATGGACTCGCCGTTTTCTGAAAGCTGGTGTAGCAGAGAAACGGTATTGCAGATGAAAGAACGCAATCGATCTCCGGCCTGAAGATAATCATCGATATAACTGTCAATTTCAAGAGGTTCACCCCCGTGATTGCGGATCAGCTGATTGAAAAACCGATTCAAGGGCACCAGCTTGGCCATCAATTTTTCCCGGTCCAGGAGGTCACCGATAAAAACCGCCCGCCGTCCGGTAACATCCTCGTACGCCGGACCGATCCCTCTGCGGGTGGTTCCGATTTTATCATAGCGGGCCTCTTCGAATACTTCGTCGAGTCGCTGATGTTCCGGCAGAATCACCGGTGCATCGGCGCTGACATACAGGTTGTCGATGATGATCCCCTGAGCGGAAATATCATCCATTTCCGTGAGGAGGGCCAGAGGATTGACCACCACTCCGTGGGTGATCACCGAGCGGGTACCCGGAGTGCAAATTCCTGAAGGCAGAAGATGAAGAGCCAGCTTCCTCCCCTGGTGATAGATCGTGTGGCCCGCGTTATGACCGCCCTGGTAGCGCACCACCACATCGAAGCCACGGGCCAGATAATCGATGGCTTTCCCCTTGCCTTCATCACCCCATTGCAATCCCATAACCGCCACGTTCATCTCTTTCTCCTTATCGACTCAGCTTGAAAACAGGCCTTCGCCAGCTCGGGTTCCAGTCCAGGAAACCAACGGCCATTGTAACAAAGGCGCTGAGTCATGTAAATAGCGGTTCAGGGAAACGAATCATGTCCGCAGCGCCCATGCCCACCCCTTTTCTTGACAGGTTCCACGCTACAGGATACAATCCGTTCATATCAGAGGTGTATTATGTTCGGCAGCATTGGCATATGGGAAATTCTATTCATTTTACTCATCGTGGCCCTGCTCTTCGGCGGAAAGAAGATCCCCGAACTGGGAAAAGGGATCGGTGAAGGGATAAAAAACTTCAAGAACGCCATGAAGAAGGAACAACCTGAGGACAACAAGACATCAGACCATGATTCGCGCAATTGAAGCCCTCATCGAACAACGCAAAGGGCTCCAGAACCAGCTGAAGGAAGATCTCGGTGATTTGGCCGAGGAATTCACTTCCCATTTCCGCCCGGGCCGCAGAAAAAGATCTCATTCAATCCTGGAAAGGATCGGAAACACTCTGAACGAACTGATTGCCGTTTCCGATCGGGAGTGGGATGCCCAGAGCAACAACCACAGCAGTAAAGTGTTCGCTTCGCTGCAGCAGAAACTGGAAACTATGGAGGCCAGGTACCGCAACCTCAATTCTCTCCTGGTCAATTTTTCGAAACTTGAACAGCGACTGGGACAGCTCATCGACAAGCTGCCGGAAACAAAAGATGAAACAAGAGTCAAATCGGAATTGCAGGCTGTCCGGGAACAGATCAGTCCGTTCCAGTACGCCGATTTCGAACAACGTTTCCGGGGTGGACAACAGGCGGTCAGTGAACAGCTCAAGGTCTATGTCCCTCTCTTCGCCGATCGTTCCCCGGTACTCGATCTGGGATGCGGACGCGGTGAATTCGTGGCTCTCCTGCAACAGGCCGGTATCCAGGCCCAGGGAGTGGACCTCAGCCTGACCATGCTCAAAGAAGCCCAGGATGCAGATCTCCCCTGCCGGCACGGTGATATCGTCGAAGCGCTTCGCTCCTGTTCTTCCGACAGTCTGGGCGGTATCTTCTCGGCCCAGGTGATCGAACACCTGGACTCGGAAACAGTGCAACACCTGGTAAAGGACTCCTTTCGCGCCTTGCGGCCGGGAGGAATGCTCCTCCTCGAAACCGTCAACCCTCTTTCTCTTTTCGCCTTCAGCCGCATCTTCCTCCTCGACACCACCCACCGTAGCGCCCTGCATCCCGAATTCATGCGTTATCTGCTGGAGAGCTGCGCTTTCACTGATGTCGAGATTATCTACGGACCGCTTCCCGAACCGGAACGCCTGCGTCTGGTTTCTCCCCAAACGCCTGAATCGGATGTCCTCAACCAGAACACCGACAAACTGAATCGGCTTCTGTTCGATTCCTCCGTATACGCTGTCAAAGGCTTCAAACCATGAAACTCATTCGAAACTTTTCTATCATAGCCCATATCGATCACGGAAAGACGACCCTGTCCGACCGGCTGCTACAGCTGACCGGTGCCCTCTCCGAAAGGGAG
>CAYMND010000267.1:0-4607 GCA_964391685.1 uncultured Clostridia bacterium
CAGGCCGATCAGATCGCCCAGGGGATTTCCATTCCCATCCTGAACATCATCGACGCCACGGCGGAGAAGATCAAAACACTGGGATTGACCAAGGTCGGACTCTTGGGTACCCGTTTCACCATGGCCGAACCATTCTATCGTAAAAGGTTGCTGGAACGACACGGTATCGATACCCTGATCCCCGGAGAAAGGGATATGGAATTGATTCACCGGGTGATCATGGAAGAGTTGACCGTCGGGTATGTCAATCCGCTGTCCAAGACTGAATATTGGAGAATTATCAGTGATCTGCATCGACTTGGCGCTCAGGGAATGATCCTGGGTTGCACCGAAATTCCATTGCTGGTCCGGCAGGAAGAGGGGGAATTGCCACTTTTCGATACCACCGCCATTCACGCCGCGGCTGCAGTGGAGGCCGCGTTGGCTGATCCAATCCCTTCCGAATTTCCCGGATTCAGGGTAAAATAAGGTTTATCAAAAAGACCATGATCAAGAAAAGGCGAAAACAGCTGATGCGCATATACCTGTATTGCGATGTTCTGGCCATCAGTTTCGCTTTTCTGCTGACCTATTGGTTTCGGTTCTACAGCCGTCTGATCGGTGTACCGAAAGGAGTTCCGGCATTCAATGATTATCTGCTGGTATTGGTGATGCTGGTGGGCTCCTCCCTGGTCGGATTTTCGTACCAGGGATTCTACAAGGTCCGTCTGCGTCGCAACCGTCTCGACGACCTGTTCCTGATTCTGATCAACTCCGTGGTCGTCGGTTTTCTGCAGCTGCTGATATTCAGTTACCTCGAAAGTTACGGTTTTGTCAACTTCGAAGTGTCCCATGTGTTCATTCTGTTCTACATCCCTTCTGCGACTTTGCTGATATTTCTGATGCGCACGCTGGCCTTCGTCATGTTCAGGCGCATCTATATGAAGAACAACGGCATCTCCCACATCCTGGTGGTCGGAGACGGAGACCTGGCCGCCATGACGGCACGGAATCTCGGCCATTACACCCATTTCGGCATTGAGGTCTGCGGTTTTCTCTCCCCCGGTGAAGGTCCCGGAGTGCTCGGAGCTTACGATGATCTGGTAAGGGTGTTCAGCGATCACCATATCACAGACTTGTTTATCGCTCTGCCTCTGACCGAATATCAGACCATCATGAAGATGATCGATACGGCAAACCGCCTCTACCTTGATATCCGCCTCGTCCCCGACATTCTGCAGATGGCTTCTCTCAAGGCGGGGATGGAACACATCGAGGGCATCCCCATCATCAACCTGGGGGACATCCCCATGGAAGGCGTCAAGGCCTTTCTCAAACGAATGCTGGATATTGTCGTCAGCCTGACCGGTCTGATCGTTCTATCGCCTTTTCTGGCAATGATCGGACTGATGGTCAAGCTGGGATCGAAAGGCCCGGTCTTTTACTCACAGACCAGAGTGGGACTGGACGGAAAGAACTTTCGCATGATCAAATTCCGTACCATGGTCCAGGATGCCGAACGCGATACCGGAGCCATCTGGTCGCCTCAGAATGATCCGAGGGTAACTTCCATAGGTCATTTTTTACGGAAGACTTCCATCGATGAACTTCCGCAGCTGCTGAATGTGCTGAAAGGCGATATGAGTCTGGTGGGACCGCGTCCCGAGCGCCCCGAACTGGTCGCTCAGTTTCAGGACAATATTCCCAATTACATGCTGCGTCACCGGGTCAAGACCGGAATGACCGGATGGGCCCAGGTACATGGACTGCGTGGAAACACTCCGCTCGACAAACGCATCGAGTTCGACATTTACTACATCCAGAACTGGACGCTCAAACTGGATTTGCAGATCATTTGGCGTACCCTGCTCAAATTCCAGTTCATCGATCATGCCAACGATTGAGGAACTGACCGGGGAGCTGTTCACCCGTTACGGTCCCCGGGGCTGGTGGCCGCTGCTGGAATGGAACGAGGAAACGCAGGAGTGGCACTGCCGCTACCGACCCGGTGACTATATTCCGCCTTCTGAACCATTGTCCTGCTTCGAAATCGGTGTCGGTGCCATCCTGACTCAGAATACAGCCTGGAAGGGTGTCGTGCATGCGCTGATCAATCTGAAGAAGGCCGGTCTACTGCATCCCCGGGGACTGTTCGAACCGGGTGCAAGCGAAGAGATCCGCCGCCTGATCCGTCCCAGTGGTTACTTCAACCAGAAACAGATGCGGCTGAGGGGCTGGGCCGGATTTTTTCTCGATCTTTCGGGGCGGACACCGGAAAGGCCGGATCTTCTGTCTCTCAACGGGGTGGGACCTGAAACCGCCGATTCCATTCTGCTCTACGCTTACGGCCGTCCATTGTTCATTGCCGACGCCTACGCCCGTCGGATCATGGGAAGGTTTTTCAGGAAGGATTGGAACTATGACACTCTGGCCGAAGCCGCGAACCGCTCATTCGAAGGCCTCGGTGAGGGAGACCGGCTGCGAATGATGGGGGAGGCGCACGCCCTGTTGGTGGAACATGGGAAGCGTTTCTGCCGTAAAAAACCGGACTGCGGTGCCTGTTTTTTGAGAAAGGCCTGCCCGGAGGCGGAGAAAACATGTTCCTGCCCTTCTTGACGGAGATTCGGTATAAGGCGCATAATCTTTTCATGAACGTGGGAGGAGCCAGATCCAGCAGAACAGGAGCCGGCCTGATCCTGACGATCATTCTTTTTTCCTGGATCACCGGTTCCCTGTTTGCCGTTGAACGGTACCGGCTGAATTTCTTTTTTTCCGGTCAGGCCCGGGGGACGATCCTGATTTTTTTCCGCTTCCGTTTCTATTACGAGGCCGCCGCCGGTCTCGAAATGAGCGCGGTTCCATGCGAAGACGGGGGACTGCAATTTCGGTTGGAAAAGATCGATTCTCCTGCTTATGTTCTTCGGACTTTGGGATTTACCGGCAAGGGGCTGGTGATGGTCACTGCCTTTACCGATTACGGGGCAGTCAGACGTTTCACTGACGAACGGATCGGTGACTGGCAGGAGGGACAGCCTGATTTTTCCAGGTATATCAAAAAAATCAAGCGTCTGCCGTTCACCATTGAGAATATCCGGCCCCGATCCATGTGTTTTCTGCGAAGCCGAGACGGCCTGATCCGTGACGCCGCCAATGATCTTCAGCTGCGCTACAAGCACCATCCCCAGGAAATAGGGATCTATTTCAGGGTCTATGATCTGATGACCGAGACCCTTGGCTTCTACAACCACAGTGTCTGGCCTGATTTCTTCCTGAAATCACCGTCAGTGCTGCCCGATAAGTGGATTTCAACGCCTCTCGACTTGTCGAATCAGCTGAATCGGGCCGGCGCACAGACGGAGAAGATTGTTGCTTCGGCGGTACAGTTTGAGCAAGAGGAACCTTTCGTCATGGTGTACCGTGTCGTTTTCCAGGACGAGAACGTGCTGGAAATTCTCGGAGAGAATCGAGAGAGTCCGCGAATTTGGAAGAAGTTCCGTGTCGACGGGTTTCGACGCCGTCTGAGGGTTCGCAAAAAAGATCTTCTGCCTCTTCGTGACGAGCTGAACCTGGAGATTGGCGGCGGCAGGGAGGACCGGCAGGGAGGAAGGGCTCACCTTCTTCTGGAACGGATATCTCCCTGATTTGCCGGTGTTCGCAGGGGCGACGGCAGCAGGTTGACGGCCTGCCCGCTTCTCCTCTCCAGGACACCGAGTGTGAGGCCCGACCAGCGTACGGCCCAAAACCCCTCGTCGGGCGGCAGGACTGCAGTTTCACCTTGATGAAACAGTCGGGCTTCCTCTTCACTCAGGTCCAGGATCAGGTCTTCCGGAAAAAAACGGTGACTGCCGAACAGGGGGCGCCTCCCCCGGGGTTCGTCGCAGACCGGAGTGCCGATTTGTATGGCTGCATCGTAAAGGCAGGCTGGCAGGGAGGAGCAGGTCAAACGGGAGAAGATTCCGTTTTTCTGGTACAGCGGCACCTGTTCCAGAAGAGAAGGAAAAGGCAGTGAAGAAGACCGGGGGTGGATATGGGGAAGCCGACTCTCGGGAACCGGTCCGTCCGGCTTTTGCAGAAGAGCCGCGAAGGCGCCTGCGGAATGATCCCGGTGGGGCCATAGACGGCGGGAGCAGCAGAAGATCTGTGGATTTTCACTCAGGGCTGGTGAAGCAGGCAGAATATCGGAAAAGGGAACGGGAATCATGCCGCTTTCAATCATGAACTGCACCTGTTCCTCGTTTTCTTCCGGTGCGAAGGTGCATGTGGAATAGGCCAGAACGCCACCGGGGCGAAGCAGGGTTGCTGCGCAACCGAGCAGCTGTCTCTGCAATGCGGCCATGCGTCGGATTCGTCCGATACCCCATTCGCTTAGGGAGAGCTGTCCCTTGGCCAGCAGGCCCTCACCGGAACAGGGAGCGTCGAGAATCACCGCATCGAAATAGCCGGGCAGCATGGCCGCCAAATGGTGTGCGTTCCGGCCGGTGACCAGGGTGTTGTCGCAATGGTGGCGTACCAGATTCCAGATCAGCGCCTGGCGGCGCCGTGAATCGATTTCATTGGCCACCAGCAGTCCCTTTTCGGCCAGTTCGGAAACATGGGTGCTCTTGCCGCCGGAAGCGGCGGCCAGGTCG
>CAYMND010000268.1:0-4596 GCA_964391685.1 uncultured Clostridia bacterium
GAGTCCGTTTCCTGACCGCAGCCAGGTTTTCAAAACGGGCCAGATCCTCCAGGGAAGGCAGCACCACCTGGTAATCACAGTCCAGTGCCCGGTCGACTCCGGTGTCGTCCAGCCATCCGATGATCAGAATATCCTTCTTCCACCCGCAGCGTCGGACAGTATCCGCTTCTTCGACCGCATCCACCGCCAGGGCGCCCAGCTCCGGGCAATCCCGGAGAATGGCGACACACTCCTCGAGGCCGTGCCCGTAGGCGTTGGCCTTGACTGCAGCCATCACCGGACGGCCGCGGAGTTCATATACGGATCGGATGTTGTGACGCAGATTGTCCGCCGATATCTCCACCCAGGTTTTGGCCATTTTTACTCCAGCATGTCCCAGCTGATCGGCTGATCGGCATCCACAGAAACCTTCAGACGCCTCCCCTTCAGCGCCTTGAAATGAAGCGGAGATATTCCCCCTCCCGGCCTCTTCAGGTTCAGGTCCGTCAAAGCGAGGCGGCTTCCGGCCGCCAGATCCCTGGCGGCAACTACACTCTTGCGCCCTTTTTCGCGGGCTTCCTCTTCCCACCGGGGAATCGACGCCTTGCGGGTGACGGACATGGCCCTTTCCACCTCACGGATCGAAGAAACCATGGACGAAAAACCGTCCGGATCCATGGAAAGAAGATGATCGGGGCCGGGCTGGTTGCGGTCCAGGGTGAAATGCTTCTCAATCACCCGGGCCCCCGAGGCCGTTGCGGCCACCGGAAGATGCTGCCCCAGGCTGTGATCGGAAAAACCGGCAATGACATTGAAGCTGTCCCTCAGCCAGGCGATGTTGCCCAGATGGATCTGGTCGGCCTTGGCCGGATAGGCGGAAGTGCATTCCAGCAGGATGGGAGATGGCCGCCCGTTTTGGCGCAGCCACTCGAGAAGATCTGCGATCTCAGCCGTTGTCGAGGCACCGGTGGAAACGATCCAGGTATCGCTGAGAGGAAACGAAGCTTCCAGAAGCGGGCGATTGGTCAGTTCACCGGAAGCGACCTTCAGAAAATCGAGTTCCAACCCCTTGGCCCACTCCAGGGCCGAGAAATCGAACAGGGAGCAGCCGAAAGCCACACCGAGCTCCCGGGCCCTCCTGCGCAGCCCGGGCCAGCAGTCGGCAGGGAGCTGCAGTGAACGAAACAGATCCAGCATCCCCCGGCTTTCCGCGTGGCTCACTCCCGGTGCCCGTCGGGAGACCATCTCTTCGGCATCGAAAAGCTGCCACTTCACCGCATCCGCACCGCATTTAGCCGCCTGTTCGAGCAGGGCGGTTGCCGTTTTCACATCTCCGCCGTGGTTGATACCGATCTCGGCGATGATGAATACCCGTGTCTTCAATATCTGACTGACTTTTTCCATGTATCCCATCATACTCGCTTTCGAGCGGGGATGCCAGATGAGGGAGGTCTTTGTCGAGGAAGTGATCCGGTAAGCGAAGGACTCAAGGGACGATGGGCGAAAAAGACGAAGAGGGAACTTTTCGTTATCAAGAGTCGTTCTATCCATATCGGATCAACATGGAGGTTCCATCATGAAAAAGATCGTCGCCATCATCACCCTGACTCTGTTGACGGGATTCAGCCTTCTTTCCGGAAGCGTCAACCGTTCCATTCGTGTCGAACGGGGAGAAAAGATCGGCCATTCCCTGAAAACAGTCAACGGATCGATCCGCATCGCCGACCAAGCCGAGATCACCGGAGACTGTTCCACCGTCAACGGTTCGGTCACCCTGGGGAGCCGCGTTCTCCTCGACGGCGACTGTTCCACCGTCAACGGTTCGATCGTCATCGATGGAAACTGTCGCATCGAGAATGTACGCACCGTCAACGGACGGATCGAAATCGGAGAAAAATGCGACATACACGGTGACGTACGAACCACCAACGGCCGGTTGTCCCTGCAGGAAGGGACCGTGGTCACCGGAAGCCTGACCACCACCAACGGCAATGTCGAGCTGAATGGAGTGGACCTGAAAGAGGATCTCCGCATGAGCAACGGAGAAGTCAACATCGACCGGAAAAGCCGTGTGGGAGGCGATATCGTCATTTCCCCCTCCAGATCGTCCGGAAGCTGGTTCTTCGGTCTTTTCCGCCGGGAAGGACCCAACAACAAACCCATTGAAGTCTTCATACGCAACCATTCGATTGTCGAAGGCAACATCATCGTCAAAAACGACTACCGGAAAGTCATCGTGTACCTGGACGAAAATTCCGAAGTCAAAGGAAAAATCATCAACGCCGAAAAGCATTCCCTTTGACTTTTCAGATATGATAAACTCATTGTTGAAGAAAAACGGAGTTTCAGCTGGTTATCGGAAACTGGTGGACACGCAAAAAGTCTGGCCCTGGAATCATCCGATCCATCTCTTTTTTTCTTCTGCTGTTCAGCCTTGTTCTGTCGGCACAGATTCCGCCGACGGAAGAATCGGAACCGGAACTCAACTGCAGTTTTCCGTATCGGTTCAAACACCCTGTCAACGGGGCCTCACTGCCGGCAGACAGCGTCACATGCCTGATCCAGGATCATACCGGTTTCATCTGGATCGGTACCGAAAAGGGACTCTTCCGTTTGGAAGGAAACCGGTACCGACACGCCTTTTCTTCTCCCGAAGCACACAACGAAACACGCATCACATCCCTGTGCCAGGATAACGATCTGTTTCTCTGGATCGGAACGGCCGACCAGGGACTGTTCCGTCTGGACACCTCCACCCATGCCTACACCTTGTTCCGGTACAATGAAAGCGACGAGGAAAGCCTGCCCAGCAATCGCATCACCCGCATCTACAAGGACCAGACCCACCGCCTGTGGGTGAGCACGGAAGATGCCGGGCTCTGCCAGTTCAACTTCCAGACCGGAAAATTCACCCGCTACACCCCGGATTCCCCTCCCTCCCGTCGCCTGCCCACCCTGAAAATCGGTCCCATCGTCGCCGACAGAAGCGGCAATCTCTTCATCGGCAGCCAGAGCCACGGGCTTTTCTGTCTGCCCGTCAAGAGGCAGGAATTCGTCCCGCTGACATCCGGAGACGATGCCCTCTTCTCGAACCTGTCCATCAACTCGCTCTTCGTGGATGAGCGGGACATTCTCTGGATCGGCACCAAGGAAAAGGGGCTCTATTACCTCGACGGCCCCTGGAGCAATGAACGCCGGATCAAATTTTTCCAACTTTCCCCTCAGCCATTCCTCTCCCCCGGTCTGCGCCTGGAAATCACCGCTTTTCATGAATCGCCCTACACCCAGAATCATCTGTGGATCGGCACCAACAAGGGCCTTTTCCTGTACAAAAGAGAAACCGGAAGGATACTCCATGCCTACAACACCCGCCATTCGGATTCCATCAACGGGAACAGCGTTCTCGCTCTGATGGAGGACAAGGGAGGAACCCTCTGGATCGGCATCGATTCGGGAAAATTCGACCGCGTCGACCTCAGGTCCCAGTTCTTTGTCACCCACAAGGCGGGAGAATCGCTCGATTCTCTGAAACAGAACCATCTGACAGCCATCTGCCAATTGAGCCAGGAACCGCCCAGACTGCTGCTGGGAGACAAGGACGGCTCGCTGACCATCGCCAGTCTCCAGACCGATCGGAGCGTATCCTTCCGATCCGGAGAATCGGCTCTTCCCTGTGAAATCAGTCAATTCGCCAGACTGAGCCCGACCGCACCCGGAATCGTCATCCGGACCCGGGACGGCAGATTGTGGCGCTATTCGCAGAGCAGCGGTTCAATCACCCCCCTCCACCCCCAGGGAACCGATTCTGCGGCCCTATGCATCACACCTTCTCCCTTTGAAAACGCGATCCTGTTGGGCAACGCCAAGGGGTTGCATCTCTACTACCCCGACCGCCGCGATCCAACGGACATCGAATCCTACCCTGGATGCCGCGACCTGAACGTACAGTTGTTACAGAGCGACTATCAGGGAGGACTTTACCTGGTCACCGACAAGGGGCTGTACCACATGGCGGATCTCGACCTGACCACCAAGCCGACATCATACGCCTTCGATAAAAGACTTTCCCAACTGCCAAAACCCGAAATCAACACCATTTTATGCCGTTACAACGGGCACGTACTCCTGGGCACCAGCCGCCATGGACTTCTGAGGGTCAACGGCCTGTCCGTGGAGCCGATAGAGACACAATTCCCTCTCCAGTCGCCCACATCCCCGGTCAAAGCCCTGTTCGAAGACGATCTGCTGCAGCTCTGGGTCTGTACGGGCGAAGGCCTCTACACCCTCGCCTCCACTTCCAAGACCTACGATGAATGGACTCTCTTCGGAGAACAGCACCAGATCCCGCTCCCGCTGACCGGAGCCGGCCTGATCGAACCGACGACCAACCAGCTCCTGCTGACTTCCGCCGGGGGTCTGCTGCAGGTGAACCTGAGGGACCTGATCCTGCCGATCCCCTGCAGCAGACCACCATGGCCGCCGTCGCCCCCGAAACCGGCCACCGGCTTTACTTGAATCCCAGAGAAGACGTGACGGTCCAAATCCCTTCGGATTACAGCACCCTGGAACTGGCGTTCACCGTTCATGACACCCTGTCACCGGAAAAAGCCCGGGTCA
>CAYMND010000269.1:0-4586 GCA_964391685.1 uncultured Clostridia bacterium
ATTCCCATCACCAGCCTCCAGGGTTTGATTTAATTAGCAAAAACATTATAGGAAGCGGCCGCTTTCTTTGTCAAGGTAAAAAATCGCCCCGGAAATGAAACAGGGGCGACTCATTTCGCCCCTGTTTCATTTTTTCTTTATCAGCCGGTATTAATTCCGATTCTGTACCAGAATGGAGGCAATCTCAGCCATACGAATAAACTCATGCCGGTACCCATACACATCCTTGCCCATACTCTCCCGGGCTCTTTCGATCAACTGCAGGAACGAAGCCTTGCCTTTGTATTTTGAATCCCTGAGCAGCATTCCGAATTCGGCCACAGCCGAAGCAAACTGCATTTCTTTTGAGACATCAGTAATCTTCTGTTCCCTGTCGTCCAGCGTTTCACTCATCTCGATCCCGGTTTCTTCATCGGGTTTCTTATAACGGATTCTCACGGTCAGCAGCTCATTGCTGTCACGCGCGCTTTCCTTGACCCGGGTGTCCTGGTATTTCAGTGATTCGGCGCTTTTCTTCTCCGATCCCACTGGAACGATCTCGTAGAACACAGTCACGCTGTGTCCGGCTCCAATTTCACCGGCATCCTTTTGGTCATCCCGGAAATCCTCCTTCTTGAGCATACGGTTCTCATATCCGATCAGGCGATAGGAGTCCACTCTTGCCGGATTGAATTCCACCTGGATCTTGACATCCTTGGCGATGGCGAAGAGGGTCTTTCGCAAATCATGGGAAAGAACCTTTCGAGCCTCGATCAGGGAATCGATGTAGGCGTAATTGCCGTTGCCCTTGTCGGCCAGAACTTCCATTTTTGAATCCTTGTAATTGCCCATACCGAAACCGAGAACACTGAGAAAAACTCCATGGCTTCGTTTTTCCTCGATCAACCGTTCCATTTCCGCATCGCTGGAGGCTCCGATATTGAAATCACCGTCGGTGGCCAGAATGACCCGGTTGTTGCCGCCCTGGATGAAATTTTCCAACGCAACCTGATAGGCCAGCTGGATACCGGCGCCTCCGGCTGTGGATCCCCCGGCCTGAAGACGGTCCAGTGCAGCGACGATGCTTTCTTTCTCATCGGCTGAAGTCGAAGGCAGGACCAGTCCGGCCGCACCGGCATAAACCACTATGGCCACGCGATCCTTTTTCCCCAGTTGACGAACGAGCATCTTGAAAGATTCCTTCAGGAGCGGTAGTTTGCTCGGTTCATCCATCGACCCGGAGACATCGACCAGAAAAACCAGATTGGACGGGGGCAGTCTGTCTTCGGCCAGATCTTTTCCCTGGAGAGCCACCATGACCAGTTTGTGCTCCGGGTTCCAGGGTGCTGCGCAGATTTCCCGGTGTACGGCAAAAGGGGCATCACCCTTTGGCAGGCTGTATTCGTAATTGAAATAGTTGATCATCTCCTCGATTCGTACGGCATCGACCGGAGGCAAGCGGTTTTGAGTCAGAAAACGGCGGACATTGGCATAAGATGCGGTGTCCACATCGATGGAGAAGGTGGACAAAGGGTTGTCGATGGCCGGGAGGAAATCGTTTTCCCGGACCGTGGCGTACCCTTCGGTGTTGAAATCCATCCTTTTTCCTTTCTCTTCTCTGCTTCGTTTTTGTGCTGAAACTGGAATAGCAACGGATTCTTGGATACTCTCTTCTCTTCCAAGAGCGCTTCCCAGAACACCGCCGATTACACCGCCTTCCACTCCCCCTTCGACTCCGCCTTCAATCGCTTCGTTACCGGTTGTCTCCGCTTTGGCCGTTCTTTGCGTTTTGTCACGCAGGGAATCGGTCGCTACTGCTTGCATGCCGCTGTCATCTCCTTCCCGATCCTGATGAAAGTTGTTTTCATCCTCAAGGGTTCCTTTTGCCGACCCTTTTTTCTTCCCTGCAGAAGATATTGCCGCAGGCTGCGGTGGTGGCTCCGGAAACACAGAATCCTGCTTCTCTTCCATTCGTGTTTTCAGTTGACTGACCGGGTCTAGCTCCCGTTCACCGGTTGTTTCGGTTGCGTTCCCATTTTCTTTCAGCACAGGTAAATCCGTACGTCCACCGGTGGAAAACCACAGAGACAGCGCCACCACACCGATGGTCAGCATGGCCGCCAAGCTCCAGTACACTTTTTTCATCGGTTTTCTTGAAAACTTCTGCTTTGAGAACTGTTTGAGCAGTTCCGCTTTCAACTCGGTTTTGTAGGCTTCGTCGAAACTGGTATCGGGACGTTCGCGCAGCAGTTTTTCGATCGTTTTTTTCATGGTCGCCTCCTGCCCTTGCAGTGACGGGTCGATTTCCATCAGTTCTTGAATGATCTGTTCAATCTGTTCGTTCATCTTTTCCTCCATTTCCTAGGGTTTGAGAATCAGGAGCAGCACAATCAGAAGCGGCATTTCTTCTCTGAGCTGTTTGATCAAGCGGTGAAAAGCCATTTTGCAGCTTCCTTCACTGCACTTCCGCAGCTCGGCGATTTCAGCGAACGACAGGTCCTGCCAAATGCGCAGAATCAGGAGTTCTCTTTGCTCCGGTTTCAGCTGACGAAGATAACGGTGAAGCCCTTCATACCGCTCACGGTTCTGCTCGTCGAGTTCCACGTCCTGATTCGTCGCCAGATCCCAGACATCCTCGATGTTCATGCTAGGATGACGGGTGCGATAGTGATCGACTACCGTGTTTCTGGCGATAGCGAACAGCCAGGCACTGAAAGGTCCCTTGTTCGGGTTCAGCCTGCCGATGCCTTCGATGACCTTGAGAAAGACTGTCTGGGTCAGATCCCTGGCCGTCTCGCGATGAAAAGTCTTGTGGTAGATGAAATCGTGAATGCGGCGGGCATAGAAGTCGTAAAGCCTGCCGAACGCCTCTCCGCTTCCCTGTTGCATCTCCCTGACCATTCGCAACTCTTCAAAACGAATCATCTCTGCCGTTTCTGTCATGTTTACGCTCCATACCGGTCTGAACGAACGTTTGAAGAAAAAGTAACATGAAACAGTGGAAATATGAAAGAATTTTCTCATCGGTTTTTTCGTTTTCTGCAACGTATATGCTAAAATCGCTGACATGAATCATCTGAAGCGAAACATCAACCTGTTCCTGTGGCAACGACTTTTCAACGATTTTCTGCTGATCGCTCCGGTTCTGATTCCTTTTTACCAGTACAATCATCTCGGCGCTTTCGCTTTCTATCTCTCACAATCCACCTACGCTCTGACCGTCTTCATCATGGAAGTTCCATCCGGTTATCTGGCCGATGTCATCGGTCGAAGAAAAACTCTGGTTTTCGGGGCACTGCTCTTTCCCTTGGGAATTGCACTCTACGCACTCAGTTCTTCCCTACCGATGTTCCTGATTGCAGAGTTTCTTTTGGCTGTAGCCAACAGTATGAGATCCGGAAGCGATTCGGCCATGCTGTTCGATACACTCTCCGCCTTGTCCAGATCGAACGAATACGCTTCCGTTGAAGGCAAGGGGCACCAGTTCGCCCGAATGGGCACCGGCATCGCCTCTATCAGTGGCGGTGTTCTGGCATCGATCTCTCTGAGATTGCCGTTCTGGGCCAATCTCATTGTCGGTGTCGCAACCATACCCCTGGCTTTCGCTCTCATCGAACCGGACAGGCTCAAGGCCCGGGGAGAACGCCCGCTACACGATATCCTGTCAATATCGAAAAACTCGATGAAGAACCCGCATATTCGCCCTTTCATTCTGTACATCGGTCTGATCGGATCCACCAGCATCATATCGCTCTGGGCCTATTTCCTTTATTATCAGTCTCTTTCGATTCCTCTTGCCTTCTTCGGCATCCTGTTTGCCGCATTCCAGTTTTCCGCCGCCTTCGGTGCCCGTTACTCATCAAGACTGGCCTCGAAAATCGGCCCTTTCCGTGTTCTTCAGCTTTCGCTGCTCATCTTTCCGATTCTGCTTCTCGTCGGATTGATCAAATCACGGTTTTTACTGATAGCCATTATGATCCACCCTTTTTTATGGAACACTTCCATCCCGGTTCTGCTGGAACAGATCAACCAAAAAACAAGCGCACAGGTTCGGGCGACTGTTCTTTCCCTGGCCAATATGGGAGTCAGCTTCGGTTACGTTCTGATCGGCCCTTTTTTCGGAATGTTGAGTGACCGTCTGCCTCTGAGCCTGTGTATGATTCTGCTCAGTCTCATGTTTCTTCTGGCGTCCGGTCTGCTTCTTTACCCGATTCGTCTGCACTGGTCGCTGGAGTGACACAATCAGTAAAAGGCAATCAAACGGACAGGGCCGGAAGGAGTACGGTGAAGGTCACTCCGCCTTCGGGTCTGTTCAGCCACTCTATTCTACCGCCATGTCTTTTTTCGATGATATTTTTGGACAAGGTCAGGCCTTGCCCGGTTCCCTTGCCCGCCTCCTTGGTGGTGAAGAAGGGCGCGAACATCTGTGCCCCGATAATTGGATCTATACCCGTCCCGGTATCACTGATATTCAGGGCTACATGATCTTCCAGCATTTCGGTTGATATGATGATCTCACCTCTCCCTTCCTGGTGTTCGACTGCATCAGCCGCATTGCTCAGCAGATTCAGCAGCACCTGACTCAACTCCGCCGGATAACCGTCAAC
>CAYMND010000270.1:0-4573 GCA_964391685.1 uncultured Clostridia bacterium
TACCCGAAGAATTTCCGCTTCAAGCGCAGGAAGGCTGTGAGTCTGTGAATCGAGGGTAACATCAAAAGGTCGAATGAAAATTCGGGCTTCCCCGTCGACGGGTTTGGCTCCAGCGGGATAAGGCAACTCGAGCGTACCCAGTTTCACTGCCCCGGAATCGATGCGACCATGAAAAGCATTGACCTCCCCCAGAAAATGCATGACAAATTCTGATTGTGGATTGTGAAACACTTCGTCCGGAGAACCGATCTGCTCAATTCTTCCCTTGTTCATCACCACGATTCGATCCGCGACTTCAAGCGCTTCATCCTGATCATGTGTTACAAAAACGCTGGTCACATTGATCTCCTCATGCAGTTTTCGGATCCAGCGTCTCAAATCCTGTCTCACTTTGGCATCCAATGCCCCAAACGGTTCATCGAGGAGTAAAACTCGCGGTTTAACCGCCAACGCCCTGGCCAGAGCCACTCGTTGACGTTGTCCCCCGGAAAGCTGCTGCGGTAATCGAGAAGCGAGTCCTTCCAGTTGAACCAGTTGAAGCAGCTCCATCACTCTGTTTCTGATTTCCCGCCTAGACGGCCGCTCACGGCGAGGTCGCACGCGCAAACCGAAAGCAATGTTTTCAAAAACAGTCATATGACGAAACAGCGCGTAATGCTGGAAAACAAAACCCACTCCCCGATCACTCACCCGTTGATGACTGACGTTGGTGTCGTGAAAGCATATGTCGCCGCTGCCCGCATCTGGTGGCTCCAAGCCGGCAATAATTCTCAGCAAAGTGGTTTTTCCCGACCCGGAGGGTCCGAGCAGCGCAAGAAGTTCGCTGGACTGAACCGAAAGACTGACATCGTCAAGCGCCTTGAAGGTGCCGAACGTTTTGGAAATATTACGAATGTCAATGCTCATGGCCTGGGCTCCATCTCCTGATTTACAGCAGCCTTGAAATCTCTTCCGGCTTTCCATTCCGCCAGACTTTTAACCACAAGAGTTAAAACCGCCAGAAGTGTTAATAGGGAAGCAACGGCAAAAGCGGAGGAAAACTGATAGTCATTGTAAAGAATTTCTATATGAAGCGGGATGGTGTTCGTCAAGCCCCGGATGTGACCGGACACGACAGAAACCGCACCGAATTCACCCATTGCCCTGGCGTTGCACAGTATCACGCCATAGATAAGTCCCCACCGAATATTCGGTAAAGTCACCCGCCGAAAAGTCTGCCAGCCACCGGCCCCCAATGTAAGCGCCGCCATCTCTTCCTCGTTTCCCTGAGATTGCATCAACGGAATCAATTCACGGGCCACAAAAGGAAAGGTAACGAACAAAGTGGCGATAACGATACCCGGTATCGCAAACATGATGCGTATGTCATGACTCTGAAGAAATGGACCCAACCAGCCCTGAGAACCAAACAGGAGCATCAGCATCAGTCCGGCAATCACCGGTGAAATCGCAAAAGGGAGATCCAGAAGCGTTGTCAAAATGTTTTTCCCTTTGAATTCAAATTTTGCAATGGCCCATGCCGCAGCGGTTCCGAATATCGTGTTCATGGGAACGACGATGACAGCGGTGACCAGAGTTAATCGGATGGCAGAAAGAGCCTCTGGGCTGGTGAATGATGAAAAATATGTTCTTATTCCCTGGCTGAACGCGTAACTGAAAACCAATATCAACGGAACAATCAAAAACAGCCCGAGAAAAGCCATCGATACGGCAATAAGAATCCGACGAACGAAGACAGTTTCAGTTATGGCACTGTTGATCGGCTTTCCGGCATCGGAAATCATGAACCTGGAATTTCCCAACATCTCATTACCCTCTATTTACACCGACGACTCCACCACTGCAGCAGATTGATGATCAACAACATGATAAATGCGATCGACAGCATGACCACACCAATTGCAGTTGCACCTAAATAATCAAATTGTTCCAGCTTGATCAAAATCAACAGTGGGGCGATTTCGGTGCGATACGGAAGATTTCCGGCAATGAAATACACAGAACCAAACTCTCCCAAACCCCGAGCAAACGCCATGGCAAACCCAGTCAGTAAAGAGGGAGTAACTGCAGGAACGATAACCCGGATAAAAACATGAAAACGACTGGCTCCCAGCGATGCAGCAGCTTCCTCACTCTCTTTTTCAAGTTCCTGCAATGCCGGTTGCAAGGTACGCACCACAAAGGGAAGACCGATCAGAGTCAACGCCATGACAATGCCCGGAAACGCATAAGCTATACGTATACCGAAAAAATCGAACCATCGTCCGATCCAGCCCGTGTGCGCGTAAAGCGTGGTCAACGCGATGCCGGAAACGGCAGTGGGAAGAGCGAAAGGTAAATCAACAATCGCGTCAAGCATTTTTCTTCCGGGGAAATCATAGCGGACCAGAACCCAGGCCACGATAAATCCGAAAAACGAGTTGATCAACGCTGCGGTGAGAGAGGCGAAGAAGCTCAGCTTGTACGCCGCCAGAACCCTGGGATTCCCCAAGGCCCTAGCGAAGAAATCAGCAAAACCCATACGACTTGAGTATAGAATCAAACCGCCGATGGGAATCAAAGCCACAAGAGACATGTACGTAACCGTAAAGCCCATTGTCAGGCCAAAACCCGGCAGGACTCTCTGTGGTCTGCTTTTACCTTTTTCCTTCATCGGCAGGTGAACACTCATTTGCAACAGAATAAATTCTATTTCTTCGGTGCATAAATCTGATCAAAGGTTCCACCATCAACAAAATGAATCGCACTGGCTTTTTTCCAGCCGCCAAAGACATCGTCAATGGAAAACAGTTCGACTTCGGGAAACTGATCTTTATATTTTGCTCTGGCTTTTTCCGAAACCGATGGTCGGTAGTAATGCTTTCCGACAATGTCCTGACCGATTTCACTGTACAGGAACAATAAGTACGCTTCTGCCACCTTTCGTGTTCCTTTCCGATCCACGTTTTTATCCACCACGGCCACAACCGGTTCTGCAAGCATGCTGACCGGCGGAATGACGATTTCCAGACCGGCCTCATCCAGCTCTTTTCCTCCCAGAAGAATTTCGTTTTCCCAATTGATGAGAACATCCCCGATTTTTCTTTGAATAAATGTATTGGTGGCTCCCCGGGCGCCTTGATCCAGAACCGGAACATTCCGATAAACCGAAGCCACAAAAGCTTTGGCTTTTACCTGAGCCATCTCAACTTCTCCGATTTGCGAAGGGTCCTTCATACGGGAAACAAAGTCGGGCCCCAATTCTTTACGTAAAACAACCCCCCACATGGCCAGATAATTCCACCGGGCCACACCGGAAGTTTTAGGATTCGGAGTAATGACCTGAACATCATCACGACTCAAATCAAACCAATCACGGATGTTCTTCGGGTTTCCTTTCCGTACCAGAAAAGCCAAGGTCGAGGCATACGGAGCACTGTTGTTTGCCAGCCTGTGTTGCCAATCTTCTACAATCAAGCCGCTGTGTTCTGAAATGGCGTCCACATCGTAGGCCAGTGCAAGAGAAACCACATCGGCGTCAAGCCCGCCGATAACCGCTCGGGATTGGCTTCCCGATCCCCCATGGGACTGTTGAATCTCCACAACCTGACCGCTCTCCTTTTTCCAGTATTCTGAAAAAGCTGCGTTGAATTCCTTGAACAACTCTCTTGTCGGATCGTAAGAAACGTTCAGAAGCGTAACAGATTCCTGCACAGCAACCCCTTCCGTCTGTTTTTCCTGCTTCACTCCGCAGCCAGCTATGGCAAACAAAAAAAAGAAAAACAGAACTGAATTTCTGATGAAACCACTTAAACGAAACCGAATACTCACACCACACCTCCGTTTGTAGTATAATCATACTACCACGACAGAGTGTTTAAAAAAAGGGTTAATTAAACAACCGTTAGAAATAACCCAGATTTTTCAGCTTTGTCCGGATTGCCTCAAGTTCTCTTTTTGACAATTTACTTTCTTCCATAGACTCCATTGACATGAGATCGCGCAATATATACACCACAAATTCATTAACACTGGAAAATCCGCTGCCGTCAAGGGTCGCTTTGATCTTGTCATACAAAGGACGGGGAATTTTCAGCGTTACCTTATCATGAGGCATGGAAACATTTAATCATTACAGCCTTGCCAAGTCAACACAGCTAACGGCTGCGATTTGAACAAAGAACCAGCCGGCCGGCAAATCCGCCCACAATCATTCCGATCACATCAAGCCAATAAAAGCGGATACCGTCAGTAAAAAATGTCGGCATCCATTCACTGAGCAAGGCAGTCATCATAACCAGGGTGATCGGTACCAGACTGCCGATTATTTTTTCATCTAAAACAGTGACAACACCGAGAAGAAAGAAAAGGAAGAGAGACAAGCGGACGGAAAAAACCGGCCTGGAGAGCAAAATGAAAACCAGGCTGCCGCAAACAAACAACAAAGAGAGGAGATCTCGACGATCTCTTAGTGCAGACCATACAATCGATGTCAACACCGCCGCCATCATCACGGCAAGGATGAGATTCAGCGTCATCCGCTCACCGGCAATACGGAATAAAAAGGCCCGAAACTGGCTGAAAAAGAGATGGG
>CAYMND010000271.1:0-4534 GCA_964391685.1 uncultured Clostridia bacterium
GATATGGTAGGCAAGCCCGAGGCCGGTCCACAGAGGCCAGGTACACTCCCGTTCCGCCGGTGATTCCGCTGGAAGACCGTACAACGCTGCTCCCGGCATTGTCGTATCTCCATTCAGTTTAACTCCAAACGGTGTCTTTATCGATAATCCGACACTGAATTTATCGTTGAGCTTGTACAGCGCTCCAAAAGTAAAACCGACAGCCAAGCCGGTCATATCTTCTTCATATTGTCCGACTACCGGTCTTTTCATGGTCAGCATGCCGTAGTTGATATTGATGGAGGCACCGAGGGAAAAACGATCACTCAGTTTAACGCCGATGGAAGGAGATATCGTAATCACAGCCAGCATGCTCTCCCATTCGTAGGGACCGGAACGGGTCAGCATCACCAGATCGTCACCGGACCATTTTGAACCGACTCCCGACGGAACATATCCGTAAATACCCATGACGATCTTGTTGTTGGGCAGCGGTTTGAAGAAGCCGATGCTTCCCGACAGATAATGCTTGTTTTCCGTTTGGGCGTCAATCCCCATCAGATCCATTTTATAACTTGCCGAAGGCATGAGATCAACCAGTGAAAAAGCGATGGTTGTTCCCTCCATCTGTGTGAGACCGGCCGGATTCCAATAAACAGCGCTGAAATCATCAGCCAGCCCTATAAAAGCTCCGCCCATCGCAATCGCCTTGGGACCGTTGCTGTTGAGATTCAATCCATTGGCAACCAGTAGTGAGGAGCTTAACAGCAAAATCAAGATTCCAATGAATACAGTTCTAATCATTTCTGCCTCCATCATTGCAAATTTTACGAATTTTACCATGCCGGAGAAATTTTTTCACAAACAAAAAAAACAACACCTTCATTTTCTCCGACCATTGTCAATATTAGGGCACCAAGAAAGGGCAGAGATCATGTCATGTATTTTTTTTTGTCCACTTTTTTCTCATTGTGATTTATATTATCTGTATATCAGGAGAAAACATGGGATTCATGAACATCTGGAAGAGAAACAAACCTTCGATATCCTTCGAATTCTATCCAGCTCAGACGGAAAAAGGAACCGCCAGACTCAAGGATGTCATTTCGGAGTTACTCACTTTGTCTCCGGATTTCATGTCCGTCACATTTGGCGCCGGAGGCTCATCGCGCAAAGGATCACTGGAACTTCTGCAGCACCTTAGAAAAAAAAGTGACATCCACTTGACCGGATATCTGGCCGCCTACGGTCTTGGCCGGGAAGAGCTGGCCGACATTGCCGGCCGTTACCAGGCCGAAGGAGTCAACGCCCTGCTCGCCGTCCGAGGAGATATTCCACAGGACAACCCGCTTCCTCCCCATCCTCTGGGATGCCCCCATGCAGCCGATCTGGTTCGACTGATGAGGAGGAACATCAACATTCCTGTCGGGGTTGCGGCCTACCCGGAAGGCCATGTGGAAACCGACAGCAGAGAGAAAGACTGGAGCAGATTACTCGAGAAAATATCCTGTGGAGCTGAATTCATCATCACTCAATATTTCTACGACAACCGTGATTTTTTCACCTTGCGCGACTTTCTGCTCAAACATGACATCAAAATACCGATACTTGCAGGAATCATGCCCATCTACAACAGCAAGACAACCTATAATCTGGCACAGAAATGCGGAGCCACAATACCCGGCCCGGTCAGGCTGGAAATGGACAAAATTGAAGCCGAAGACAAGGAATCCATGAACGCCTTTGGTGTGGAGCTGGCTCTGACCCAGTGTCGCGAACTATTGAAAAATGGTGTTGACGGTCTGCACTTCTACACAATGAATCGAAGTCAATCGACCTCTTCCATACTGAAAAAACTCAGAGAAGAGAGACTTGTTTAAAAAGAGTTTATAAATTGCTCAACCGCTATGAAACGAATATAATGTATATCTCTGATAACGCGCAAGGGATTTTGACAATGGAGGTTTTTATGAAACATTTCAAGACTCTGTTACTCGCTGGATTGATCCTGCTCTCGGCTACTGGCCTGTCGGCATTGGAGACCGACACAACCGTCTATTTCCAGGGCGGTACCATGACTCCGGACAATTTCAAATTTTCTTACTTCTGGGCCATCGCCGGTTTCAATCTCAACTGGAAAATCGGCAATCTCTTTATGCTCACACCGGAATGCTTCTTTGTCGTTCAGGACCTCAAGTTCAACCGCATCCAATTCGCCCCGGCAGTAATTGCCAACCTCACATTCGGGAATTTCTTCGTAGGAGCTGGCCCGACAAAATGGTACAAGATCGGTTCCGAATCCATCACCAGCGATATGATGCTCAAGGTAAACGTTGGTTTAACCAAGGATCGGATGATCTACACCCTTTATGCCATCATCGACACGAAAAACGACGATTACAACTCACTGATCGGAATCAAACTGGGATTCAATCTTTAAAAAGAAGATTCAGCAGGCTGAAAATCTTCTGGTTGGCCGCAGGAAAGGCGAATTGACTCTTTTCTGCCCAATCCATCCAGTAAAGAGGCTGCCCAGCAAGTGATCTGGCTTCATAGGGTTTGATAGAACCGACAAAGGCGTGCACTTCGATTTCGAAATGGGTATACACATGACGAAAGGGCGTCAACCCCTGCCGCGGATTGAAAGTGCATCCAATCTCTTCGTGACACTCACGCACTACAGCCTGCTCAGGTGATTCACCTTCCCTGACTTTCCCACCCGGGAATTCCCACAACCCTCCCAGGTGTCCCGTTTCATTTCTTTTCTGAATCAGAACTCGGCAGCCGTCACGTATCACAGCCAGAGCAACGATATAACAGGGACGATCCTTTTTCTTGGATGCCCCTGGATACTCTGCAACCCGATTGTTCCTAAAAGCGTAACAGCGGGTGTGCAAAGGGCACAAATCGCATTGCCAGCCACGGGTTCTGCATATTACAGCACCCAGTTCCATCATAGCCTGATTGAAGTCACCGCACCGGGCATGAGGAATTTCCTCTTGCAGGCGTTTTCGGAAAAACTGCTTTTGTACGGCCGTTATTGGCCGAGCCCCAATCCCCCAGAAACGACTTGCAACCCGAATGACGTTTCCATCTAAAACCGCCAAAGGAAGATTATATGAAATGCTGAGTACCGCAGCGGCGATATATTCACCTACACCGGGTAGAGAAAGGAATGCCTCCCGGTTGGGTGGAACCTGACCGTGAAAGCGCTCAACAACCTCCATAACCGCCCTCAAAAGATTGCGAGCCCGCTGATAATAACCGAGGCCCTGCCACAGTCTGAGAACATCATCCAGTGATGCTTCCGCCAGCCTTTCAATTGACGGGAAACGTTCAATGAACCGTTCATAATAAGGGATGACAGTTTCCACCCGGGTCTGTTGCAGCATCACTTCGGAAATCCAAACACAATATGGATCAGCCTGATCGCGCCAGGGCATGACTCGCCGATTCCCGTCAAACCATTCGAGTAATTCTTCAACACATAGATTCAATTTAATTTTTTCGGCATCCATTTGAATTTTCTCCCGACTGAGGTCCTGAGAAGCAGCCCTCCCAGCACTGCTGCAAGAGCCAGATGGTGATGCAACCCCATCTTTTCTCCGAGAAATACGATGGCTAGCATTGACCCGAAAATGGGTTGAAGGAAAGTGAAAAATGCGGCCAGAGACGAATCCACGTTCCGCAATGCCAAAGCATTGATAACGTATGCCATAATAGTCCCCGCAAAAATCAATATCATCATTCCGCTCCAAGCCAGAATAGATGGAAAAGCATCCGCTCTAACCTCAAGACTGGACCATAAAAGACCTGATCCCAATATCGCCCCCCAAAAAAAGACTGCTCCGATTACCCGTATCGGTGAATATCGCTCGAGCAATGGCTTGGCCAATACCAGGTATAATGCATAAGACGATGCGTTCATCAGTAAAAAGAGATCCCCCTGACTGGCACCTGAAATATCTCCTTTGTGCAACATCAGAACGAAAACACCTGCAAAAGCCAAAACCACAGACACAATCTTTCGTGGTGTAAAACGCTCCTTCCCCCAGATAACGGCAAAGCATAAAGAAAGTGCTGGTATAATGGCCATAATCAAACTTGCATTAACAGCACTTGTTCTGGAAACACCGAGTAAAAAAAGTCCTTGGTTGGCTACGACACCAAGAAACGCCAGCAACAACAAATGGAAATGATCCATAATTTTCCAACCCGAAATAGGCCATACCCCCATTACCATCCTGCCAATTATCTGAATAAAAACAGCACCGATGCCCAATCTGAAAAAAAGAACCATAAGCGGCGAGAAACCTGCAAAGGCCCATTTTGCGGCTACAGGATTGAAGGCAAACAGAAGTTGTACTACCCACAACTGAATCAACGGCCTTTTCGTTACAGTTTTCCACATATCCGAATCTTGCTGAAAAATTTTATCTTTAGAAATCAATACTGTCAATTCTCTTTCAGTGCCAGTCCCTTTTTTCATTTTCTTTTCCTTCCCCCTTGCAATCTTGTTTCTTCTATGACATAAATGATGACACACAAGCAGTCC
>CAYMND010000272.1:0-4521 GCA_964391685.1 uncultured Clostridia bacterium
GAAAGATTCGAACCGTGGTTCATTTGATTGTCGGTTTGCCGTCTGAGAATGCTGAAGACAACAGAGAAACGATTCAGGAGATGAACAAGCTCATGCCATGGGGTGTGAAGTTTCATGTTTTACATGTCTTGAAGGGAACCAGACTTCATGAAATGTATATGAATGGAGAACTGGAACTCATTGGCAGGGAAGAATATATTACAAGGATAATTGAGCTTCTTGAAAATCTGCACCCGGATATTGGGGTGCATCGGTTAAGCGCAGACAGGGATGTGCAGCTTTTTGTGGCGCCCTTGTGGGCACAGCAGAAAACAACTCTGCTGAATCAAATTCACCAACGGATGATTCGGACCGGTTGCTGGCAAGGGAAAAAGCTGGGTTTTCCAAAGGAGGCCTGTTGGACGGATCAAAGGGAAGTTATGTTATGCAGGATTCAACATGATGACGGATGTGTTCAGTGATTTCCCGTCGATTGAGATTCGCCGATATCCGATCCTTTTATCGCTGATGGTAAATTCGGGCTCTATTTCGTCAATTTGAAACCAGGTCGAAGGTGTCAAATGCAATTGAATATTCCTGTTGAATTGCAACATCTTTGATGTATGGTAATGGCCGCAGAATACATGTTTGATTTTGTCGGTGGAATCTAAAATTTCAAGCAATGACGCGTTGTTTGTGAGGGGATAATGGCGGTCCATATAGATGCAGTCGCATTGTATGGGCGGGTGGTGTAATACGAGTGCCCATAGCGTGTCCGAAGGAGCAAGCGCCAGAAGATTTTTCATCCAGACAATCTGATTGTTCGAAACAGAATCGGGTGAACTGTCAAGGAAAATAAATGACCATGAAGCGAATTGTACGTAATAGAACAATTTTCCGTCCTTTAACGAAAAATCGGGGAAAATCTGTTCTATGAGAAAGTTATGATCGTGGTTTCCGGGAATGATAAAGTATGGTACGGAATTTTTATCAAGGGTATCTCTTATCCAAGTGTATGAATCGACGCAACCTTCATGTTGTCCGAGGTCTCCGGAAATGACAATCACCCGGGGATTGCTTTGCATTGCATGGTCCAGTGACAGGATGAAGTTTTTTCTGATCTGTTGATCTTCTCTTGATGTGTCGCTGCCGGGAATATGGATGTCGCTGAAGAGTGCTATATCGAGGTGATTGGCCGCAGACCAGCCATCAGAAGATTCGATTTTCCGGTCTCCCTCAATAATCTTGAATCCTTTCATATAGAAAAGTATTACCAGACTTGGCTGTTAATTTCAAGAAATATCGGGTAATCAGATCTTGAGGTGCCAAACTCGGTAAAACGGGCCCGTCGGCACGGTTGCAATACGGAGCCAGTAGTATATTGCTGTTTCAGTGCTTTTTTGATCAAAGGCAATTCGGATGTGCTTTGCTGAATGATTTCATGAATATGCTGATTGCCAGAGCAAGTTTCTTTTTTGGTGTTGCTCCATTTCAAACTACTCAAATTTTGTTTGTTTATTTGTTTGATTAGACAAATTTTGTTTGCCTCGAAAAGTTTGTGATTCTTTTTCGGCTGAATTATAATCGTGCTTCAATAAAATTGAATGAGAATGAGGAAAAGAGGGAAAAATATGGAAAAAAGAAATCGATTTGATGACATGTTTCGCGATCTTGAAGATAAGATTCCGGTGCTGAATCGTACAGAACTGACCAGAAAGGCGCTTGAAGCCAAAGAAGTGTTCGTCAGTCAAAACGGAGCCCTGCTTCAATGGACTCCCCCCGAGTCGACCGGACGCAGTCCGCAAGACACCTATATCGTAGATCATCCTGCAATTTCTGGAAATATTGATTGGGCTTCACCAAACAATAATCCAATATCAATTGACCAAGCGGACAAACTTCTTGAAGAAGCATTGAACATAATGCAGCGTTGCCCTCAAAAATATATCACCCGTCGGGTAATCGGTGCCGACAGCAAGTATGCTCTTCCAGTAGTCACCTATACCGACAATGCGACAACGGCGATTTTTACCGAGAATATGTTTCGGCCTTCTCCCGTTGACATTGATCTGAGCCTTTTTTATCGTTGTCCCTTCCGGTTGGTTGTGCTGCCCCGACAATTTCCGTCTGATAGCCTGACCCCTGTCCGCAGGGACGGGAAAAAATCCAAGATCGTCATATTCATGGATTTTCATCGTAACATCGGTTTGGTTTTCGGCTCTTCGTATCTGGGCAGTGTTAAAAAGCTGATGTTTACCGTTATGAATTACCTGCTGCCCGAAAATGGGATATTGCCTCTTCATGCGTCTGCCAACGAGGACGCTCAAGGAAATCTGGCTCTTTTCCTCGGCTTGTCAGGTACCGGTAAAACCACGTTATCGGCGGATCCGGAGAGGGCATTGCTCGGAGATGACGAACATGGGTGGAGTGACCAGGGCATAGCCAATTTCGAAAATGGCTGTTACGCAAAACTGGTTAATCTCGATCCGGAAAAAGAGCCGGAAATATATCACGCTATAACTCATTCCGCTCCCCCGGAAATACAGGGAGCCATTGTAGAGAACACAATGATGTACCCAAACGGGATTTTTGATTTCAATGACACCCGGTTGACAGAAAACTCTCGAGGATCATACCCGTTGAGCTCTTTGACAAATATTAAAAAATCATCGACGGGTGAATCGCCGAAAAGCATCATTTTCCTGACAGCTGACGCGAATGGAGTCCTGCCGCCGGTTGCAAAGCTCAACAAGGGACAGGCGATGTTCTGGTTTCTTATGGGGTATACCAGTAAGCTGGCCGGTACCGAAACGGGAATTAAAGAACCGGTTTCTACTTTTTCACGATTCTTCGGAGCTCCGTTCATGCCGAGAAATCCCAACGACTATGCCAGAATGTTGGGAGAAAAACTTGAAAAATACGATACGCGAGTGTATCTGGTCAATACTGGATGGAGCGGCGGCCCATACGGGGAAGGTTCGCGAATCAACTTGCCGGTTACACGTCAGATTGTTCGTTCAATTCTGGATGGAACTGCCGATACGATGGAATATCGGGAAGATCCCCGGTTTCATATTATGGTTCCGCAGGGTTTCCCTGAAATAGATTCAACAATTCTGAACCCGGAAAACACTTGGAAAGACCGCAAGGCGTATGATGTCCGTGCGGATCGCCTGGCGAAGGATTTTTACGACAGTTTCCAAAAATCTTATGGGAAGCAGAACCTGCCTGTAGAAATTGTCGCTTGTTGCCCTTGCCCGAGACCCCCAATCGAGTAATCTTTATACATTTGGCGCAGGCGGGATCAAGAAAAGGTCCGTTATACAAGAATGTAGAAGTGGTAATGTCCTTGCTTCAAAGTTTGAAGGAGGAAAAAATGGAGCGGCGCCTAGAGAAAAGATGGCCAAGAAAATATGAGGTTCTGGTTCTGTTTGACAATCGTGTTGTAGAAGGCAGTACAACGGATGTCAGCAAAAAAGGACTGGGTGCCCTTTTCCCCAGTCCTCTCGAGATAAATAAAGAAATCAGTTTTTCTGTCTTCCTTCCGATTGGCAGACAGGAACTTTCAGGTGAACTGCTATGGCATAAACCTTGTTCGGACGGAGGGTATCATGCAGGGGTTCACCTGACGAGTGTTCCAGCGGAATATTTAAACTATACTGCAATTTTGAAATATGATTCACAAAACAATATAACGTAAAGCAAGCGTTGCCTGAATGCAGTTTTTCGTTGTACATTGACACCGGTCGGTTTTTTTCTGTAGACTTTCAGGTTAGGAGTCATTTTTGAATAACAAAGCGCTGGATTATTACTATTATATCACCGTTATTTTCATTGCATTTATTTTGTCCGCGAGTGGCTGCTCATCGGGAAAAACGATAGAAAATGCAGACAGACCACCGTTAGCGGAAAAAAAAGTTCAGGTGTTTTCTCAGCATCATATTTCCAGAAAAGATTTTTTTCATTGGTTGAGCGATACGTCGAACCGGGATGTAGTCAATCAAATGAAGGAAGAAAACAGGTATACGATAGATAAACTTCTCGCTTCGGAACATTCGGAAAATGAGAAGAATACCGAAACAAGATCATTGTCTGGCATCGAAAATACGGATGTCGTTCCTTTCCAGAACCTGGGTTGGGATTATCGATTCGAATCCGGAAATGAGCTTTTTCATTCCATTCTTTTTCGGTATAAAGAGAAGCAGAAGGAAGAAATATTTGATGCCAACAAAATCAGAACATTAAACGGAAGAGCACTTTCGCTGCTGAGTTGTGAACCCAGTCCCGATGGGAAATATCTTACCTTGGGGGTCGAAGTGATTGCCAGTGCCAGGCAGATTCTTTTTCTGATCGACCTCAATCGGAAAGAGAAAAGAATCGTCGAAATATCCAATGCCTGTGGTTTGGCTTTCTGGTCATTGGACAGTAAAAGCATTTATTATGTTGAATCAGATCCCGTCAGTAAGCTTCAGGAACTGACCCGGAACGTCGTCGGGAACGAGTCACAGGAAGAAAGTCCTCTATCAAGAAAAGAATCAAAAT
>CAYMND010000273.1:0-4518 GCA_964391685.1 uncultured Clostridia bacterium
AGGGTTTCGAACTTGTGGCTGCTGTTGCGGGCGTAGAACGTTCCGTCCTGGACGTCTACCAGGGCGCTTTCCAGGGCGGAGCTTTCCGTTTTCAGTTCGATCAGGAAACACAGCCGGAAGGCGCCGTCTTCCCTGGGAAAAATGATCCGGGGGACGTTGTTTTCATCGATGGAAATCGTTGCGGCACCGATGTCGGCGGCGAGGATCTCTGCGGCTTGTCTGGGGGTGAGGGTTTCGTTTTCAATGATATCGACTGCCGGGTAGAACTGGCCGCTGATGTCCACGATCCGGGTGTTTTCCCGTTCGACGATGACCTGGGCTCCGTAGATTTTCAACCCTTTGTGAAACTGTTGGTATCGTTCGTGGGTTCTGCCGGAGACGAAACCGTCCGGTTGAGTCCGAATGGACTGCAGCTGACCCGAAACGATCATTCCCTTGAGCGCCTGGGCGGTCAGAATGAAACTGCGGCTGTCCCGGGGGGTTGCCGATTTCCCACCTGAATCCGTCACCCGGATGGGGCCGATGTGGTCTGCGGCCAGATACAGGGAACAAGTCAAAAGCATGGCAAGGCAGACTGGATTTTTTTTCATGATGGATACTCCTCCGTTTTGGTTGATATATTTCCAAGGCAAAATACCTTTTAAGCGGTCAAGATCAAAGCTCACAATAACTCCTGCTTTCTCGAGCACGCAATAATCGCGCCAATATTCCGGTTGGAACCGGGTTTCGG
Source organism: uncultured Clostridia bacterium (assembly GCA_964391685.1). Taxonomy (GTDB): domain Bacteria; phylum Acidobacteriota; class Aminicenantia; order UBA2199; family UBA2199; genus CAYMND01. The sequence continues at coordinate 731 of CAYMND010000273.1, forward strand.
GTTTCTTTTCGATTAGTTTTATTATATTGGCGTATTTGAAATTTTTCTACAGGTTGCTTCCACAAGCCGACCAGGGTACTGGGTGTAAACTGCAGTTCAGTATAAACCGGGGAAATGGTTTACAGTTCACGGATTTCGGTTCAATTCCTCCCCCTTGATAGGGGACAACTCCATTGACAAGGATCACTTTTTTGGGGCGGTTTTACGAATATTATCCAGTACCTTCCGCACCATGACGGCCAATTCATACGTCAGGATGGGCTTCATCAGCAATCCGTCAAGCCCGAGGGCTTCCGCTTTCTCCTCGTTGATCCGTTCGCTGAAGCCGGTGCAGATGATGACGGGGATCTCCGGCCTGATGCGTTTCATTTCTTCAGCCAGCATATCTCCGGTCATGTTTGGCATGGACATGTCCGAAATCACCAGGTCGAAACGATGAGGATCGGCCCTGAAGGCTTCCAGTGCGTCCGGACTGCTGGTCATGTCATTTACCCGATATCCCAAGCGCTCGAGCATACGCCTGCCCAGCCGGGTGATGGATTCCTCGTCGTCAACCAACAGGATCCGCTCGTTTCCCGTAGGGGGATCCCGGTACCGGTGAAGCGGTTCGTCCGGCGCCGATTTCTCCATCAGGGGCAGATAGACTTCAAAGGTGGATCCTTTCCCGATCTCGCTTCGGACCCGGATATCACCCTTGTGCTCCTTCACGATACCGTGGACCACCGCCAGTCCCAGGCCGGTCCCCTTACCCTGTTCCTTGGTGGTGAAGTAGGGCTCGAAGATTTTTTTCAGGATGTCGCCCGACATGCCTTTCCCGGTATCGCTGACCGTTATGACGGCGTATGGACCGGGTTCGAGGGCAGTCCAGGATGCCGCCGATTGGTCCAGGATCCTTTCACTCAGGGAAACGGCGATCTCGCCGCTATCGGGCGACACGGCATGGTATGCGTTGGTGATGATGTTCATGGTCACCTGGTGAATCTGGGTGGGATCGGCAATGATCAAGCCGCAATCGCTGTTGATATCTTGCCGGATCTCAATATTGGACGGAATGGTCGAGCGGGATAATTTCAGCACCTCCCTGATGATATTCTGGACACGGGTGGGCATCATTTTATGCTCGGACTGCCGGCTGAACGCCAGGATCTGCTTCACCAGGTCGCTGCCTCTCATACCGGCCTTGAGAATCTCTCCCACGTTTTCGTGCTCGATGCTGCTCCGTGGCAATTCTTCCATCAGCAGTTCGGACAGGCCGATAATGGGGAAGAGGATGTTGTTGAAATCATGGGCGATTCCTCCGGCGAGATTTCCGATGGATTCCATTTTCTGGGCCTGGCGGAGCTTTTCCTCCAGATCGAACCGTTCCTGCTCGGCTCTTTTGATTTCCGATATGTCCCTGAATTCGACGACACGAACGTTTTTCCCCTTGTAGGGGATGATTCTGGCTTCCAGCCGCAGGGGGTATTTTTCTCCGTTTTTGCGGATACCGATCGCTTCATAGGGCTTTTCGTACCCGGATTCGATATTGCGACTCACTTTGTCGCGGGTGTCTTCGGAGATGAGCAGAAGGCCGTCCATGCCGATCAGTTCCTCGTATCCGTAGCCGGTGATTTCAGTCAGACCCCGGTTGCATTCCAGAATCAATCCATTGTCGTGGATCACGATACCGCCGAAGGAGGCGTTGTGCAGCGCCTTGAAGCGGTCTTCACTCTCTCTGAGGGCCTGCTCGTATTTTTTCTGGTCGGTGATGTCGTAATTGACCCCCGTCATGTGCAAGGGGGTCCCGTTCCTGTCCCGGGTAACGGTTCCGTGGGCCTTGATGTGGCGCACTCCTCCGTCCGGTCGAACGATGCGGTATTCGGTGTCCAAGATCTTGTTCGAGTTGAAAACCTGTTCGTGTTCCCTGACTGTGCGTTCCAGATCGTCCGGATGGATCATTTCCCGCCAGTCTGAAACGGTGCCGCTGAACCGGTCACGGCTGAGTCCGAACAGCTGAAACATCCAGTCGTCCCACTCCAGTCTGCCTTTCGAGATGTTAAAGTCCCATATGCCGAAATGAGCGGACTCGGCAGCCAGTCTCATTTTTTCATTAACCGATCGGATTGCTTCGAAAGACTGCTTTTGTCGGCTGATGTCCCTCATGAAACAGATGCATTGTCCCCCTTCCGCCGCACGGTATTGCACACTGACTTCGATATCGAACAGGGTTCCGTCTTTGCGCTGGTGTCTCGATTCAAAGCGGTCCGCTCCTCTTTCAATCACTTTCTGGATATGTTCCGAAACCATTCCGGGATTCTCGTTGTATTCCAGTTCGCCGATATGCATGGTCAGCAGCTCGTCACGGCTGTAAGCGCTCATTGCGCAGTAGGCGTCGTTTACTTCGAGGATTTTCCCCTCGGTGTCGATCAGCAGAAAGCCGTCCATGGCGGATTTGAGTATGGTTCTGTATTTGGCTTCACTTTCCTTGAGCTTTTTTTCCGCCCGACGACGCTCGGTCAGATCGACTCCCAGGCAGGTCACGTCGACCACGTTCCTTCTGCATCCTTGGTGGGTACGTTGGACCAGCCCACGTTGAGCAGGTTTCCGGACCGGTCCAGGATCTCGTTCTCGTAGGTGTAGAATCCGAGCGGATCTTTGTGAAGCATTACCGTGGAAAAGATATCCCTGACTTCATTCCGGATCGTTTCGGGGATGAACAGGTCGAACCAGTTTTGACCGATCACTTCATCATTCTTCCAGCCGGTCAGTTTCAGGAAGTATTCGTTGGCGAACACGATTTTCTCTTCCCGGTCAAGGGAGATTCCGATCTGCGGTACGTTGACGAGAATGTTTCTCCATTTGGCCTCGGCATCCCGTATCGCCTGTTCCGCTTTCTTGTGGCGGGTAATGTCCTGGTTGACGCCGTAGGTTCGCACCGTTCTGCCCCGTGCGTCCTTGACCACGAAATAGCGGACCGAAATGTAACCGGTTTCCCCGTCGGCGTAGAGGATCCGGTGCTCAATCTGCCGGTTGAATCGGTCGTTGCTGGCGGTGACGCTGTTACGGACCTCTTCTCCAACCATGTGACGGTCCAGGGGGTGAACAAAACGGGAGGCATACTCGGCGGAGGACATGGTATAGCCGCCGGCCTGCCGCGCTGTTGTTCGGAAAATTTTATAGAACTGATCGTTGAAAGTGAAGAGATCTTTTTCGACATCGTATTCCCAATGTCCCAGGAGGGCCATTTCCATGGCGTTGGATAGCTGGGTTTCCAGATTTCTTTCCTTTTCTTCCCGCTCATTGGTTTCGAATTCGTCTTTGGGGTCCGTATTTTCCCGGGGCATTGATCCCCAGCCTTCCTTTTCATGTCCGTCAATCTGCTTTTCCAGCACCTTGTCGCTGGGATTTTGATTCATTGCTGACTCCTCTGGCAACGGAACCGGGAAATCCGGGTATTTACCGGCAGATGAAAAGGTCTACTGATAGGATCTAGGACTTTCCCGATCAACAGAGATTCATTTGTAAAATTAATATAAAAACGCTGAAAAATCAGAAAAAATCGTTTTTTCTTCCAGGTCTGAATGTTTTTCTGGGAACTGTTTGCGGACAATCGGGCAATCAGAATCCAGTGATTGCCACAACCGCCACATTGCGGAAAGAAGACTTTTCGGGTTCGTAGAGGATCTGGATGTTAATGCTGCGAAGTTTTTTATTCATTATCTCTTCGATCAGCTGTGTCGGGATCTTGTCCAATCCGGAGGATTCATATATATAAAAGAAGGTGCAAGAATTCAATGGTATGTTCTTCG
>CAYMND010000274.1:0-4498 GCA_964391685.1 uncultured Clostridia bacterium
CCGAAGGGGGTGAATGTCAGATTGAGCAATGTGTCCTCAGAATCGGTTCGGATAGAATTGTGGACCCTGGAACAGGACGCTACGCAACCGGTGGTCGGCGGTGTCGCTTCGCAAGCGGGGGGCATATGGTTCGTCAGACGGGATGATTCAAGTTATCTGATCTCTTTCCCCGGGATGTCATGGATGGATTATTTGGATTTGTCCGAGGAGGAGGTGAAAGGAAAGCTGATCGCCAACCGAATTCTGGAAACCGCATTTGATACCGGAGCAGCTTCCCTGTCTGCAACCTGGGAGACAGGGTATGTCAACACGTTTCATCTGGATTTCAATGCGCCGGATTCACCCTGGGAAAGCGGCCTCTCCAGTGCGGAAATACGGATTGAGCGGAGGCATGAGGAAGCGGGGGACCCGAGAAGCAATGCTTTGGGGGCAAAACCGTACTACAAGGTTCTCGTTCAGAGGTACCAAGCCAATGGTAACTTCGTGGTCTCCGGGCCTCATCTGGATGTTTCCTGTCTGGAATAGTCTGGTTGCGCTTTGGATAGCTGCCGGATCGGGTGACAAAGATTCTGATGAGGTAATCCTTTTTGCATTTCTTTCGTCCAAAGGATTATGGAACTGGTGATGAGAGCTGATGAAATGATGAAGCAGGAAGCGATTGCGGACAAGCGCCTCATATTCCGTGACTTTGTCACTGAGCACCGGAAAAAGATCTACCACCTGGCCTACGATCTGACCGGTACGGCCACCGATGCCGAAGACCTTTCCCAGGAAGTCTTTCTCAAGGCGTACAAGGCGCTGGACACGTTCCGTGAGGATTCTTCCATGTACACCTGGCTCTACAGGATAACGGTCACGACATTCATCGATCATCGGCGCAAAAAATCCAGCCAGGCACAAAAATATACCGAGGAACTCGACGAGAGCCGTATGGGGCAAGGCTATGGAAATGAAAATACAGTTTCCCTTCTCGATGATCCCGAGCGTACGTACCGGCGCCAGGCGGCGGTTGAGCGCATCGAGGCGGCACTGGGAAATCTCTCGGAGAGAGAGCGATCCGTTTTCATGTTGAAATACAAGAATGATCTGTGTATCGATGAGATCGCTTCCCTGATGGATATCGCGCCGGGTTCGGTAAAGAGTTTTCTGTTCCGGGCGACGCAGAAGCTGCGCGGCGCCCTTGGGGTCGGCAATCCGTCCGGACCGGGAAAAAAGGAGAATCATCATGGATAAATGCAATGATTTTCGGGATCTGATGGCGGATGCCCTTTCCGGCGAAATCCTGCCCGATGAGCGGCGCCGGTTGCAGGAGCATTTGCGGGATTGCCCTCTTTGCGGGCAGGAGTTCTCCGAACTCGAATCCGCATTGATGCAGATAAAGGATATGCCTCGACCGGAACCCGACGAAGAGTTCTGGGGCAGATATATGGGGCGCTTGGAAGGAAGACTTGATGAACTGGATCGCAGAGACAATCCGGCTTCGAGCACACCCTGGCTGAGAATGCGTTCCTGGCGGCGGCTGATCGTTCCCCTGGCGGCGGCCGCCCTGCTGGTGATCGGAGTGCTGATCGGCAGGATGAGTCTGCATTCTCCGCTTGGTCTGGAGGACCGGCAAGGCCGGGAGACGCTGGCGGCGGCCGATTCAAAGGCTGGGAGTGATCAACCGGAGATTCTGCAGGCGCACCTCGGACGGATGGAGCCGCTGCTCGTGGATCTGAGCAACCGGGGGGCTGATGACGGCAGCCGGGTGGCGGTGGATGAAGCTGTTCTTCGGGATCTTCTGATGCAGAATTATCTGCTCAAGCGTCTGGTTGGCCGTCAAAGCGACAAGACACAAAAGAAGCTGCTGGACGATCTGGAACTCATTCTGCTGGAGATGCAGAATTCGGACAGTTCCGGAGCCCGTGAGATTGTCGAAAGGAGCGATGTGCTCTTCGATCTGAGGCTGATGCGGCAGAAAGTCGACAGCCTGTAATCTGGAGGTGAATCATGATGAACGTGAAACGCTATATATCGATGGTGGCGGGATTGCTTCTGCTGGCCGTTCCGGTAATGGTTCCGGCCTTGGATTGGGCGGTAACCGCCGATGTGAACAAAACGGAACAGGAAGCGCTGCAAAAAGTGAAACAGAACATTTATGAGCGGAACTGGGAAGCGGCGGTGGAAGCCCTGGGGCGCTTCATGGCCGGAGCCAAAGATCGGAATCTTTTGGCGGAGTCCAGCTATTGGCTGGCCTACAGCCTCAACAAGAACGCCGAGGACCAGGACGAGGAAGAGACGGAGATCGAATTGAAACGACGGGCTTTTGATGCCTTGACCGAGTTGGAGAAATCCTACCCCGACAGCCGATGGCTCAAGGACGGCCGCATTTTGAAAGTGGAAATTGCGGATGATCTGGTGGACCTGGGCCTGTCCGGGTACAAGAAATATATTGCCTCCGCCAGCCGGGAGGACCAGGATGTGGAATTGAAGCTGATGGCGGTTCAATCTCTGATGAATATGGACAGCGACAAGGCTTTCCCGATTCTGGAACGGATTGTCCGAACGAACCCCGATTCCCGCATGAGAGACAAGGCTCTGTTTGTGGTCAGCCAGTGTGCACATCCGGGAAGAGTCGCCCTGTTGGTGGAAGCCGCGAAAAGCGACAGCAATCCCGATATTCGCGAGAAAGCGGTTTTCTGGCTGGGCCAGAGCGACAGCCGGGAGGCGTTGAAGGCCCTGAAGGCACTCTATACCGCCGATGCCTCGGTCCGTCTCAGAGAGAAGATCGTTTTCTCCATATCTCAGCTGGATGGCCCCGAGGCGGCGACCACTCTGATGGAGATCTATCGTGGGGAACAGGCTCTGGAGATCAAGAAGAAGATTATTTTCTGGCTGGGCCAGATGGATGACGAAGAAGCGAGAAAATTTCTCGAATCTCTGCTACAATAGAAACTCAGCGTCCTACTGTTTTTTGTTTCCCGGGGCGCGGGGCTTTTGCCCCGCGCCCCTTTTTTATTCCTGTCTTCATTTTCATTTCTTTGCCTTCTGTAAACTCAATTCCCGCCACCCCGTCTAACGGGGTGTGAACGGGTTCGAACGGCCCGGAAAAAGGAGAAAAAAAATGGTAAAGAAAGTGGTCTGTCTTTTGATTGCGATGTTTGTTTTCCTGGCCACATCGAATTTCGTTTCGGCACAGGAAAAGGGGAATGCGGGAAAGGAATCCGACAAGGAAGAACTGCGGGAAGCGGCACTCAACGCCCTGATGCAGATGGACGATGAGCGGGCTTTGCCGGTGATCGAGCGGGTGCTGCAGAAGGAGACCAATCTGGGTCTTCGCAAGAAAGCGCTCTTCGCTTTGAGCCAGGTGGGCGGGGACAAGGCGCTGTCCATGCTGCAGGCGGTGGCCGAGAATGACCGTGAACCGGAGATGAAGGAACAGGCCATCTTCTGGATCGGCCAGATGGACGGAGAAAAGAGTTTCGCCGTGCTGAGCGGCCTCTATGAGAAGATGAACGATAAGAGGCTGAAAGACAAACTGCTGTTCGCCTTTTCTCAGCATGACAGTGAAAAGGCTTTTGATAAACTGACAGCTGTCGCCCGTTCGGAAAAGGATGAAGAGCTCAGATGCAAGGCCATTTTCTGGATTGGGCAGAGCGATCGTGAACGGGCGGCTTCCGTTCTTGAGTCCTTGATGAACGAGACGGCCTCCCGGAAGATTATGGAAAAGGTCGTTTTCTCGATTTCCCAGCTGGACGGATCCCAGGCTCTGGCTATGCTGTCCAAGATTGCCAGAAGCCACAAAGATACCGAGATTCGCAAGAAAGCCATCTTCTGGCTGGGGCAACGGGACGAGGCCGAAGCGGCCAAAGTGCTGGAAGAGATCGCCAATGAATAAGATGTTTGCTGCAGTCGTGCTGTTGCTGTGGACAACGGCCGCCGGTTATGCCGGCGGCCTCGCCGCTCAAGTCATCCGAGTGCCGGCCGGAGAAAACAATCTGGGGGAGCGTCTGGCCTGGGCCGAAAAAAAAGCCGTTGTAATAAACAGCCGTCATTACTATGTGGTTTGGTCCATCACGCGGATGATGAGTGAGCAGGGTTCCTTCGTTGTCTGCAACCACGGTTCTGGCGGTGTTCTGGTCGGAGACTTGCTGGACGGGAAACTGAAGAGTGAACCGGAAATAAATCCGGCTCGGCTGGCCCGTGAACTGCTGGAAGAAAGGAAAGGCAAGGAAGTCCGACGCAAGATTCCCGGGGAGTTGGCTTTCTTTCTGGAAATGGAGCGGGATGGTTCAGGCCCGGCCCGGTTGATGGATATCCAGGCGGCCAGTTTCAATTCCCGAATTGGCCTGGAGAATATCCCCGTTTTCTGGTTGACCCGGGTCCAGGAGGAGGAGAGTCTGGTCCGGTTTGACCACTTCTACGATGAGTACCCGACCTTGAGAAAGGACTTGGTGACCGCTTTCGGCCTGCATTCCCGCTCCGACCTGGTGGTGCCGCTCTTGAAAAAGGGTCTGGC
>CAYMND010000275.1:0-4485 GCA_964391685.1 uncultured Clostridia bacterium
CCAACGCTTTTTCCACCACATCCCCCTTTTTGACATCGACCAGGGTATTGCCCTTGCCATTGTTTTCACTGCCGCCCATGGTCAGGAAAACAGCCAGTACCAAAAGAACAACCAGAATCAGACTGACAATCACTTTTTTCATGCATCACCTCAATAATTGCTGAATACAAGATAACGCAGCCGTCTCTGCTGTGGTTCCATTCAATCTGAACTCTCCAGGCAAACCATATTTTTTAACGACGGCTTTCGGGATGAAGCTGAAAAATGGTAAACTTAATAAATTGCGTATCGTATTAAACCGATATGCGAAATTGGTCTGACAAGGAACAAGGAGTACTTTTATGAAAAACCTATGCAAAATGTTGGCATTCATTTTTATGGCCTTCAGCCTGACGCTGCAGGCCACACCATCTTCCGGTCTGAAGAAGAAACCGGTCAATCCTGAGTTCAGCAGCTATCAGCAGCGAATCCAGAGCAGCAGGTTGAGCGAAAACAGTGCCGGTACCGATCGGGGGTACGGGCACATCCCACCGCCGGTCGGTCCCTTTTACGGAACCGTAACCACATCAGCCTCACCCTATCCGGTAGATTCTTTACCATCCAGTTACGACCTCCGTCAGCTCAATCGGGTAACCGCGGTAAAAAACCAGTCCAGTTGCGGTTCCTGCTGGGCTTTCGCCGCCATGGGTTCCATCGAATCTTCCCTGATGCCCACCGAAGAAACGGATCTGTCCGAAGAACACCTGATCCTCAACCACGGTTTCGACTACGATCCCTGCGAAGGAGGTCAGCCCTGGATGAGTCTGGCCTACCTGAGCCGTTGGGGTGGTCCCCTCAATGAAAGCGATTTCTCCTATAAACTGGGCAACTCTTCGAGCACCGGGTACAGTGAACTGATTGAAAAACATGTTCAGGAAGCGGTTTTCCTTCCGGAAAGGACCAGCTATACCGACAATGACAAAATCAAACAGTTCATCACCAACAAAGGTGCCGTCATCATTTCATACAATGCGGATGATTCCTATATGAACTTCTCCACCGGCGCCTACTATTGCACGAAAAGCGGAAGCACAAACCATGAGGTGGTGGTCGTCGGCTGGGACGACAACTACTCCGCCGCCAATTTCAGCAGTACACCGCCCGGCAAAGGCGCTTTCATTGTCAAGAACAGCTGGGGATCGACCTGGGGTAAGCAGGGGTATTTTTACATGTCATATTACGACAAATCGATGTCCTATCCCGTTTCTTTCTACAATGCCCGTCCGATCGACGACTATGGCACCAACTACTACCACGACGCCCTGGGCTGGTGCACCTCTTTCGGCTACAAATCCAACACCGCCTGGGGTGCCAATGTGTTCGAAGCGGTCAACAATCAGCCCATCGAAGCGGTCTCGGTTATTCTCGGAGATGTGAACTCCGAGTGCCAGATCCAGGTCTATCGAAACGCCACCCGTCAAAACCCAAGAGCCGGAACCCTGGTCTGCCAACAGACATTGCGTAAAACATACCCCGGCTATTACATGGTCAAATTGAACACTCCGGTGTCCGTCAGCCGTGGTCAGCTGTTCAGCATCGTTGTCCGCTACCAGAACGGAGGTCAGGATCAATACCCTGTGGCCGTGGAATATCCTTTCGACGATTATTCTACACAGGCGGTGGGCAATCCCGGAGAGAGCTTCGTCAGCCTGAACGGTCAAAGCTGGGAAGATTTGTCCGATTACAACGCCAATGCCTGCATCAAGGCCTTCAGCCGTAATGTCGATCCCGGTATGTCCGTATCGATTGAAAAGGTGCAGCTCGATGCCTGGATGATCTCCCGGTCCGTCGCCTCCATATCTGTCAGTTTCAGCAACGCCGAAACCGCCCGGTTGTCCAAGATCATCATCTTCCGCAAGACCACCGCCGAAGAGGACTATTCAGTCTGGCGGGAAGTTCCGGTTTCCGAAATGAACGGCAGCACCTACATCTGCACCGACGCTTTCCTGGAGGATTACAAGGAATACAGCTACAAAGTGGTCGCCGTGGATGAAAACGGAACGGTTCTGGCCGGTTCCGGAGACCATACACTCGATTGATACAGCCTGAATCAACAAGGAGAACAGCATGTACAAAAAACTTCTGATAACCATGACGATACTGGTGTCACTCACCATGGGCACCACCCTGAAAGCGGCTTCCGCAAAAAAGAAACTTCAGCCGCAGGTGACGATCTGGGCCGTCGGTGAAATGCTGATGCCTCAGGACAGTGATTTCAGTGATCTCTACGGAAATTCCCATTTCCTGCCCAAAGCGAAATTGACGCTTCACTTTACCCCTCACATTCACATTTTTGCCGGATATTCCTTCATGAAAGCCGAGGGAAACATCCAGTTCATGGATCTCTCATTCGATATGGAATGCAAACAGTCCCAGATCACTTTCGGCTTCGGATGGACCTCTCCCCTTTCAACCAAATTCGACTGGTACGTCGAAGCCGGAGGCTTCTATGTCAAACAGGAAGAAAACGGCATGGACGACAACATGAAAGAATCGCTGTTCGGTTTCTGTGCCGAGACAGGTCTCGTTTTCAAGCTTGCCAAGGCGCTTCTCGCTCAGGTTCACGCCGGTTACTCCCAGGCCAGCAAGGAACTTGCCACCGGAACAGTCAAACCCGGCGGTATCACCTTCGGTGTCGGACTCGGATATCGCTTCTGACATCATGAATTCAGGGGTGGGCAGACCACTGCCCGCCTCTGTCCCTTTTCCGCAACAGTTGTGTAACTTTTCTCCGGCATTGATGTTGCATGAACAACGCTAACAGAGAGGTGAACTCATGAAAAAGAAAATCATGAAATCGGTTGCGAAAAGAGTAAACCCTTTTTTTATCCTGATTCTTCTGATACCGCTGACCGCATGCATTACGGTTTCTGAATCACGTTATTACCCTGAAAATGAAGCCGTCACCCTGGATCACACGTACGTCATGACTCAAAAATTCTGGTCATTATCCGATCAGTTCATCATCCGTGACCAAAACCGCGAACCCATGTTCCAGGTAAAGGGGCAATTTCTGTCCATTGGAGACAAGCTTCGATTTCTGGATATGAGCGGACGTGAACAGGCTTTCATTTCCGAGCAGGTTGTCAGCCTTCTGAAACGCTACAGGATCTACAGGCCGGACGGTTCTTTCGCCGTCATCCGCAAAGACATCAACCTCTTCAACGACAAATTCACCATCAAGCTGCCCGGAGAAGACAATCTGATTGTCCGCGGGAATTTCTGGGATCTTGAATACTGTTTTTACCGCAGAGGACGATTGGTAGCGGTGGTTACGAAAAAAATGCTGTCGTGGAAGGATAGCTATGCCATCCGGGTGGCACGCGGTGAAGACGATGTCCTGATCCTGGCTTCAGCAGTGGTTATCGATATGATCAAGGAAGACGAGGAGTCAGAAAGACACCGCCGTCCCCATCGCCGATACGGTCACCACCGCCGGTACTGAAACGGCACAGCTACCCGCCGAATTTTTGCAACTCGTACTCTGTGCTTCCGAAACCGATCTTTTCCGCATGCTCCAACTGACGCCGCATCGGGATCTGGTAGGCAATCTGGGAAAGCGGCTTTCCCAGTCTCTCCTCCACCAGATCCAACGAAGCCGCGTCCAGTGCCACCGGATCGCTGCCGACCAGCAAACCGATATCGGGGCATATCGGTTCGTATCGGTCCATACAGTCGCAATCCCTGGTGATTCGGGTCAGGAAGTTGATGTACAGCGCCTTGTTCCGTTTGGTTTCCACAACCCCCAAGGCATGCTCGGCGATCTTCTCCTGCAGGGACTCGTAGCTTTCACTCCAGTTGAAGCCGACCGCATCGAAACGGCAAACGGCGAGACATTCCGCGCAACCGATGCATTTTTGTTTGTCGATGACGGCTTTGTTTCCTTCGGACAAACGGAGGGCCGAGGATGGACACCATCGGATGCAGGTTCCGCATCCGGTGCACTTTTTTTCCTTTATCGATGGTTTGGCCGTGGAGTGCTGTATCAATTTGCCCCGTCGGCTGGCGAGTCCCATTCCCAAATTCTTCAGGGCCGCACCGAAACCTGCGGCCACATGGCCGGTGAAATGGGATACCAACACCAGCGCCTGGGCTTTAACCGCCTGAGAGGCGATTTTGACGTTCCGGTAGCGTTGCCCGCTGATGGGCACATCGATTTCCTCATCTCCGAACAAACCGTCTGCCATGATGATGGGCATACCGGTGGCTTCCGGGGTGAATCCATGTTCGTACGCCAGTTGCAGATGGTCCACTGCATTGTTTCTGCGGCCCAGATACAGAGTCGAGGTCTCCGTCAGAAATGGTTTTCCGTTCTTTCTCTTGATGAGTTCACCCAGCCCTTTCAGAAAGTGAGGCCTGATGAAACCGTTGCTGCCCGCTTCGCCGAAATGCGTCTTAACGGCCACCATGTCTTTGGCGCTGATGAAGTTGAGTAGTTTCTTCTCC
>CAYMND010000276.1:0-4470 GCA_964391685.1 uncultured Clostridia bacterium
ATTTCCATCAGCATCTCGTTGAAACTGTCGGCCAGTTCCCCGATTTCATCCCGGGAATGGATCTCCAGCCGCTGGCGCAGATCCCCTTCTCCGTGAGCCAGAGCACCGACTCGTTTTGTCAGCAGTCGCAGCGGCCGGGTGATGCGATCCATACTGATCCAGAGAACACCGAGAAGCAGCAGCCAGTTCAGAATACTCAGCAAGATGATCCGTTTGACCAGCTGGTGCAGCGGAGCGTTGATCAGATTCGAATCGACGGTCATGATGAGCCGGAAGCCCAACTTGGGAATGGGAGCGCTGACCAGCATGGTTCTGCGGCCCTCGAACAGGATTTCCTCGAAAAGTGAATCTCCACGCAGAATACGGGGCACCAAAGCCTGAAAACCGGAAAAGCGGCGGCCGTCATCTCTGTAATCACCGATCTTTTCCTTCAACACCTTGCTGGTATCCTGATGAACGATAATCTGTCCCTGTTCGTTCACCAGAAATATGGGGGCATTGTTAAACGGATTGGCCTGGGATAGAAAATGGTTGATCCGATCGATACCGATATCGACTCCGCACACACCGAGAAAGGTCTGATCACTGTCTATGACCGGCATGTAATGATTGACCCGGTTGGCACCGAATACATCATTGATGACAACGAAATAATCGCTGCGTTTCTCCTTGAGATGCATATACCAGGGCCTCGATCCGATACGGTAATCCTCGGGCAGTTTTTCATCGGTGGTATCGTAGTACATCTGGGTCTTCTCGCTGCCGAGGAATACGGAATAGAGATCTTTGTCATTGTCCCTGATTCCTTGAAAATAACTCATAATTTCCGAATAATCCCGATCCCGTCCGGGATCGGGAAGACGTACATCGTTGCTGCGCAACCATCTCCTGACCTGATGGTTCTGAGCGATGGCCAGACTGATCTTGGCTTTGCTCTCGATAAACGATTCTATACGCAGAACCAGTCCACTGAGGGTCGCTTCGGCCGTTCGTCGGCTTTCACGGGTCAACAGAAGGGCATTGCTCTGATAGACGAATAAAACGAAAAGTGCGGAAACCACAAGATTGACTGCCAGTACAATCAGAATCAGTTTGGTTTTGAAACTTCTTTTTTTTCGCTCCGTCGCACTCATAAGCCCTCCGAACCTTGCAAAAGAATTTATCTTCTTAGCGACAATGTCTCAATTAAGAATACGTACATTCGGGCCGGAATGCAACTCTTTTCTGGGAAGAAATAAGGATCGGGGGCGGAGATACCCGCCCCTCAGACCTTGGGAAGCAGACTATTCAGCGGGCTGGGTCTCGTCGACAAAGACCCGGGTGGCCAGATCCCGATCCAGCATCAGCAGACCATGGCCCTTGTCACCGATGAGCTTCAGTTTTTCAACGATTTCCGAAGCGTTGGCCTCTTCCTCCACCTGCTCGTCAACGAACCAGTTCAGCATGCTGCGGCTGGCATGATCCTTCTCCTCCATGGCGATATCCACCAGATTGTCGATCATGGCCGTCACCTTTTGCTCGTGAGCCAGTGCATCCTCGAAGGCATTCAAGGGTGCTTTCCATTCCGTCTCCGGCTTGGCGACGGCCGTCAAGAGCACCCTTCCGCCCCGCTCGTTGACGAAACGGAATATCTTCATGGCATGGGTCAATTCCTCCTGGGCCTGGATCTTCATCCAGTTGGCAAAGCCCGGAAGGTTGATGCTTTCGAAGTAAGCTGACATGGACAGGTAAAGGTATGAAGCCTCGAATTCGGCGTTGATCTGCTTGTTGAGAGCGTCCTGCATTCTTTGTTTGAACATGGTAGTCCTCCTTTTTTTTATAATGCCTGCTTAAGAACAGCGAAACTGGTAAATCAGCTTCCGAATGGAATGTTCAACTCGCTGCGCCAGAGGCCGTGAATGTTGCAATAAGATGTGGCGTACAGCGTACCGGCTTTCTGGGTTTTGAAACACACCCGGACCATCGGCTCGGAGTAGATGGTACTGGTGTTGGGCCCGGCGGCCGAGGCACCGTGAGCGCTGAATTCATACCGTCCGAGATGGTAGGGAAACTTGTCGCCCTCGGCCTTGAAATATATGTCAATCCAGGCGATGTGATGCTCGCTGGTATTGGGGTGAGGAATCTCCTTACCCACCGAAACCGTTATCACAGCGGATTTTTCCGCAGCTGGAGACTGCTCCAGCTCAATAACGGGGCTGTGTTTTTCACTCTTCCAATCGGCGCTTTGAAAAAGTTCTTGAAAACTCATGGTTGTATCCTCCTTACTTTCTTCATAATGGTATATTTTTGCCACTCTGTCTGAACTCTGCCTGACAATTTGGACAGATTCCCCTGGCTATTACCTGCACCAGCCGGATTTCAAATCCTGGAAACATGCCCGTTGGCAGAGGCACTACGGACGGTTCCGGGGGATCGATAATGGCATGGCATTTCTCGCAAAAGAAGTGAACCGGGTCGGCCGTATCGTGATCGTAATGCATCTCGTGTCCATTTACGGACAGACTCCGGATCAGCCCGCATCGTTCAAACAAACCCAGAGTGTTGTAGACGGTTGTTCTGGAAAGAGTCGGCAACCTCGTTGACAGACTTTGATAGAGATGTTCTGCGGAGGGGTGGTCGCTGCGGCCCCGAAGCTCCTTCAGAATCAGTCTGCGATGGTAAGACGGACTGATTCCTTTCTCCTTCAGGAAACGGCTCAACTCGATCTTTTCAAACTCTTCCATTTTCACCTTGTAATCATTCCATATTGAAATGATTACAATATTATGCATTGCCTTTTCGTTTTTATCAACAAAAAAATGCTCGGGCCTGTCAACTTTCTGTGGCAGTCAATCCCAGGGCCTCGGCTACAACACGAGCCAGCTGTTCGAGAGTGTACGGCTTTTTCAGGTAGCCTTTTACACCTTCTTTGAGTGCTTCTTCGATCTTGCCGTTTCTCGGGCAGGCGCTGGCGATAACAACCGCAATTCGTTCCCCTTTCATGGCTTTGGCGCGACGAAATGTCTCCAGACCGTCAATTCCTGGCTCCATCAGCATGTCGAGCAGGAGAAGATCTACCGGATTGACGCTCAGAAACTGAAGTGCGGCCTCCCCAGACGCCAAGGCGACCGGATTGTATCCGAGACGGACAAGGAGTTGGCAGGCGATCTCTCTCTGATCGTTGCCATCATCGACAACCAGTATCTGCTGCCCCCGACCCTCACTGATCGGCGCCGCCGGTATTTCCGCTGCAATCGGCTGAGAGGGGCTGACATCCACAACATCGTTCTGCATCGGCAGATACATCTCGAAAACGGTTCCTTTTCCCAGGGTGCTGTCGAGGGAAATATACCCCTCATGATCCTTCACGGTATTCCAGATAATGGACATTCCCAGACCGGATCCACTTCGCCCCATTTGCTTACGGGTGAAGAAGGGTTCAAAAATCCTTTTCTGATCAGCCGGTGCGATTCCGATACCGGTATCGCTGATCTTGAGAACCGCATAATCCCGCAATCCATCGGGGTCAATGCTCTTGAAGTACAACGGTTGACTGGTAATCCGGATTTCCCCCCCGCAGGGCATGGCATCAATGGCATTGCTGACCAGGTTCATGACCGCCTTGGTCAGGTGAAGCGCCGAACCGGTAATATACATCGGGGTGTCGGTCAGGGCGACCATGACCCGAATATCGGGATGCTGGCTGATCAGGTTATTGTAATCAGCCGACTCGATATATTCCCGAATCAGTGTATTCAGGTTGAAAACTTCATGTTTCTGCACACCTCGCCTGGAAAGCGTCAACAGGTCTTCCACGATGGCCGAAGCCTTGAGGCCGGCCTTCTTGATTGACTCCACCTGTCTGGCCAGATTGGCATTGTCGTTCAGCTGCCTCAGGATCAGGTCGGGATAACCGACAATGGCACTGAGTACATTGTTGAGATCATGTGCGACGGTACCGGCCAGGCGACCGATGGCTTCCATTTTCTCCGACTGAATGAGCTTTTCTTCCAGACGATGCTTCTCCGCTTCCATCACCCGTTTCCGGGTGACATCTTTGACCGTTCCGATGCAGGCGGTGTGCCCCTGATAAGAAAAAAAAGCGACACTGAGCATGACCGCCAGTGTCTCCCCTTCGGCTGTTCGCAGCTGTACCTCCTGTTCGATCCGCGGTAAATACTCCGCCCGCTCCGGTGGCGACTCGGTGTTCAGCAGAATGGAAATGTCATCGGGGAAAATGTCCCGCGTATTTTTCTTTTCCAGTTGGCTGCCGCTATATCCGGACAACCGAGTGAAGGCTTCGTTGACGGCATAGAACTGGCCGTGGATGAGCATGAAAACCCCGTCCTGAATGGAGTTGAACAGAGTTCGGTACTGGAGTTCCGATTCCCGCAGATGCTCTTCCGCCTGTTTATGGCGAATGGAACGGGCGATGGTCGAAGAGAGCGCCATCAACAGATCCATGTCCTGTCGTGTGTAGGCATCGGGATT
>CAYMND010000277.1:0-4459 GCA_964391685.1 uncultured Clostridia bacterium
GGGGCCTATTTCGGCGACAAGCTATCGCCCATGTCCGATACCACCAACCTGGCACCCGCCGTTGCGGGAACCGATGTGTTCACTCATGTGCGGCACATGGTCTACACCACCGGCCCCAGTTATATTCTGTCTCTCGTGCTGTTCGGAATATTGGGTACACGCTTCGGAGCCGGGCATCTGGATACGGAGAAAATCGATCTCATCACCCGGACCCTGAAAAGCAATTTCCATATTTCGCCCTGGCTGCTCCTGCCGCCGGTTCTGGTTATTGTCATGGTGGTGAAGAAAGTGCCACCCCTGCCGGCACTCTTCGTCGGTACCATTCTGGGAGGAATCGCGGCCATGGTCTTTCAGTCGAGAGGCGGAGCCGATGTATTCGCTGCGGCTCACAGCGGTTTCGTTTCACAGACCGGAGTCGCCATGGTGGACGACCTGCTCAGCCGGGGCGGTCTGCTCAGCATGATGAGTACCGTGGCCCTGATTGTCGGTGCGCTGTCGTTCGGCGGAGTGATGGAACGGGCGGGGATGCTCAGCAATATCGCCAGGGCGCTGGTCCGGCGTGTAAAAAGCTCGGGCTCGCTGGTTGCGGTGACCATTTTCTCCTGTATTACCATGAACACCATCGCCGCAGATCAGTATATGGCCATCGTCATCCCGGGCCGGATGTACAAGAAGGCCTTTGAAAAACTGAGGCTGCATCCCAAAAACCTTTCCCGATGTCTGGAAGATTCCGCAACCCTGAGTTCTCCGCTGATTCCCTGGAACAGTTGCGGAGCGTTCATGTTCGCTACTCTGGGGGTCAATCCGCTGGTCTACCTTCCGTTTGCCTTCCTCAATCTGATCAATCCCCTGATTTCTCTTTTTTACGGTATAACCGGCATCACCATGGAGAAAATCGGTCCGCAGGGGCTTGAAGAGACGAATGAGGACGAATAAAATAGGCGGGTACGAATAAATCGCGTATCGGAGGATGATTTCCGGATAAGGCCATGAACCAGAGACGAAAGAATCCCATACGTTATATGAGCCTTTCGGATGGAGATATTATCGCCACTTTTCCGGACGGGGAACGGTACCGCCTGGTATTGGAACCGGGTGTTCGGCTCGCCGATGTTAGCGGGCCTCATCATCTCAACACCCTTCGCCGTTTGAATACCCTGTTGGACGGAAGAGATCGAGTGCTGATCATCGGAAGTGCCGATGGATTCCCGGGGTTTGTTCTGAGTCACCAGGTGAGGGAAGTGACAGGTGTCGACTGGCAGGAAGAGTGGATCCGGTACGCCTCCCGGCGGTACAGAACGACCAACCTGAGATTTGAGTGTAGACCTGTTCTGGATGATCAATGGATTGCCGGTGAATTCTCTCCGGTTGCGTTTGACAAAATCGTGGTATTCAATCTGCTGGACCGGGTAAAGGATATCGACCGGGTGGAGAGACTGCTCCGGAACATCCTGGGGGTCATGGACGGGCTGCCGCTCCTGTGGAGTGAAACGCTTCCGGATGATGAATCCACCGCCGAGCGGAGAAGAAAGCTGATGGCCGATTGTCTGGCACGTCTGAGCCGGAGGGAGTTCGTTATGGCCCGAGCGGATCGGGAATTGACGGCATGGCCCGGCGATTGGCCGAGCCTTTTTGAACTGGAACCGGTTTCGTTCGACAAACAGATCGAGTTGTTGGAACAGGTTCTGAATCGTGTCGATGGCCCATTGGTTTTCGGGACCGGCATACCGGAATACTGGCCCGGCGATTTTTTTCTCCTGGACCAGGAGAAGGTTTATGGAATTCTCAGAACGGAAGCAAAGGAGGCCTTGCCGCTGTTCCAGGGGCAGACGACAGCCCGTTTCGACTGGGAGAAATGCGAAGTTCTCCATGGAATCGAAGGACCCGATACAGCGCCTTTGACGAGGGTGGAAGAAAAAAATCCCCGTGCACATTGGTGGTATGCCGAGGGAAAGAATCATCGCGAGCGTTTGAGGGAGAAGATCCGACCCGAATTGAAAAACGGCTATTGCGCCGAGGGGTACGAACTGACGGACGGCCGGGGCATGCTGGTCCGAATCGATCGGCGGGAACGTCTGCCGCTTTATCCGTTGTTCGATACCACCGAGTCGCTTCCCAAATGGTCTGAACTTTCCGCTTACCTCGACTGGACCAAGAAGAAGTCGCTGATCACGCTGAATCGCAAAACCTGGCAGAAATATCGTTTCGAATTCCAGAACCAGCCTCACCGCGGGCTGCTGATTCTCAAGGATTTCGATGAAACGGATATCGATACGATTCTGGAAATGAATCGTCAGGGGTGGCGGATCGGGCTCGGGGCCAATCGGCCCATCGATCAGGTTCCACTGCAGAGCTTCGAGAAATTCCGTCTGTCCCTCGAGCGGAACGGAATCACCATGGAGGCTTTATGGATGGGGGATATGCCTCCGGATCCGGCCTACCTGCATAACATCTACTCCCGTTTCGGCCGGCTGCTGATCAGTACTCGAAGTATACAGAAGAGCTGGGACAGCAAAAAAGTTCGCTTCTGCCTGACCATCCGATCCGGAGACGACAGTCATGCCCGGGTACAGCAGGCGTATGACCAAATGGCCGGAATCGATCCCTTGACCGACTATCTCATGCTGTACCGATGGGCTTCGGCACTGGAGAAAGCCGGTTTGTTTCAGGCGGCCAGAGTCCTGTTCACCTCTCTGGCCGGCTCCAGGGTCCCGGAGGAGCTGGAGCCCGTCAGACACCGGGCCGGAGTGTTTTATCATCTGGGACGCATCGCCGAGGCGGTCAGTGCGATGGATATCGCAATCCGGTGTTATTCTCGCTGTCTGGCCCTGGATCCCGGATTTCATGAAGCGGCTCTGCGTCTGCGGCTGACCAGTGTGAGTCAGGCTGTCGGCAGACTCGACTCCAGGTGAAGGGTTCGGGTGGGGAAAGCGAAGCTGACTCCCAGTTCGTCTGCCAGACGGACAATATCCAGGAATATATTCTGTCGGTCCACCAGTTCCGTCGACCAGTCGGGTACCGCCAGGAAGAAATAGAGCAGCAGGCGGAGGCTTGAATCGCTGAAATCGTTGAAGACAACGTGAAAATAGTCCTTTCGGGTATGGGGATGTTGATGGATGATGGTTTTGATTCCTTCGATAAATACCTCAATCTTATCCGGCGGAGTGTCGTAGGTGATGTCGATATGGGTCTTCACCCTGCGAAACTCCCTGAGTCCCAGGTTGTCGATACCGGTGGTGGCGATGTTGGAGTTTGGGACACTGATCAGGGAGTTGTAAAAGGTACGGATCCGGGTGGTGCGAAAGCCGATTTCCTCCACCGTTCCCTCGATATTGCCGATGATCACCCAGTGACCGACCTGGAAGGGCTTGTCCCACATGATCATGATGGAACCGAAGAAATTGGCCAGGGTGTCTTTGGCGGCCATGGCGATGGCCAGTCCGCCGATTCCAAGCCCGGCCAGGACGCTGAATATCTCGACTCCCATGTTCTGGGCGGCCAGTAACACTCCGAAAACCACGATGAAGGTTTTGAGGCTGCTCGAGATCAGTTTGACGATCTGATCGTCCAGGCGTGATTCGGAACGGTTGGAGCGGATTCGGATATACTCGGTCAGAACGCCCACGGCCCGGTAGAAGATCCAGATCAGACTGACGCTCAGCAGCAACTGAAGGATGATGTTCAGGGCGGTTAGAGCCCCGCCCCGAATGCCGAGAAACTTCAGAGAAATCAGCCAGATGCCGGTGGCGGCCAGCAGGGCGCAGGGAGAGATCAGGGCTTCCACAAGCTTTTCGTCCCATATGGTTTTTGTCTTGCGGGACAGTTTCAGAACAGCACCTCCGAGCCCGGCAAAAACAGCGCGGATGACAAAGCCCAGCAGAATGGCCGCCAGGATGCCCAGCCACTGCCAGGCAACGAGACCCAGTACCTTTCCTCTCATCCAGGCGGGCAGCGGTATCAGTTCGTTCTGCCAGGGTTCCCGATAATCGGCGCCGGAGGTGGTACCTTCGAGATAGGGAAGATGCTTGACTTTTTCGAAGAAATCACGAACCCGGGCCACAGTCTGACTCGAGAACAGCCACTCGTCCTTTCGTTCGCCTTCCGCTGTTCTGGTGATGATGATTTCCGTACCCCTCAACCTCCAACGGGAGTTGACCGAAACAAATTCGTCAGATTCACCGGGTATTTTCCCGTAATCGAGGACAATGACGCGATCCAGTACTTCCTTGAGAAGAATGGCGGTTTCTCTGGCTGTTTCACTCTGATTGATGGCCGGTATCCCGGACAGATCCAGTGTTCGGACGGCATCCTGGAGGTAGCTGTCGGCTCGGGGATCTTTCTTGCGCTTACCGGAAATGTAGTTGCTCATGGCCTGGTAATAGCTGCGCATGGTGTCCCGAGGACTCTCTGTTTTCACAGGAGCCAGCAACGAGATCTCCGGAGTTTCCAGCGGGGTTTC
>CAYMND010000278.1:0-4451 GCA_964391685.1 uncultured Clostridia bacterium
AAATCCAATAGCCTGGCAAACGCCGCAAGAAGAGATGGTCTGGAACAGCACACTGTTATTTTTCCCTGCCTTTCTGCTCCTGTTTTTTCTGCCTTCCTCCGCCCTGGGGATCACCTGGATCTTCATATTCACATCGTCCCTCTTTCTCCTGGCGGCTCTCCGTTTCCCGCTCCGGCCGTTCATCAGAAAAGCCGCTCTGGCCTGCATTTTCATCCTTCTCTTGCTGGGACTCCGCGAAAACCGCTTCAACCGACTGGAACAGGCCCTCAAGACGAATATACCCGATTCGGAATACATCGACCTGGAGGGTACAGTCACCAGCCAGATCCTTTCCTGGCCGGACGGTGGTTCCTCCTTTCTGCTCTGCTGCCGATCCATCCGTTATCATCGGGAAACCAGAGAGTTCGCCCTGACCGTCCAGGTTAACCTGACCCAGGGATTTCCGCCCGAAGGTCTGGCCAAAGGTGCCGACATTGAACTTTCCGCTCGATTGAATCCGCTGATGGAACTGGCAAACTTCAGGCTTAAAAACCGTACAGACGCAATACTGTCCAGAGGAATAGACTGGCAGGCATCCTGCAAAAGCAGCCGATTGATCACCGTCGTCAGGCCAGCGCCTCTGCACTGGAGACTGGTGCGAAACTGGCGTGAACGGTTGAACCGGGCCATCGACCGTCTGCCCTATGGAGCCGGTACGGCGGCCCTGTCCGCTCCCTTGTTCAAATCGATCTTTCTGGGCCATCCCTTCCAGGGAGACGATGACACGCGGCGTTCCTTCATGACCAGCGGAGCCTTGCACCTGGTCGCCATATCCGGAACCCACATCGCTCTGGTCACCGGTTTCTCCATGCTGCTCTTCTTCTGGGCTCCCCCCGGCTTCCGCCGTATCATATGCGCCTTGATCATCCTTTTCTATCTGCTGCAGGCCGCCGCTCCGGTATCGGCTCAACGGGCGGCAGTGGCCGCCTGGGCCTGGTTGTGGGCCAGTCACCGCAAAAGGAAGATGCACATGCCTCATATTCTGGGGGCAGCCGGATGCGTCGACCTCCTCCTCAATCCCCTCATTGTCCATTCCTCCGGTTTCATCCTCACCTACTCAATCTGTTTTTCCTTCGTCTACTGGTCGAAGTGGCTCGGTTTCAGCCGAAAGAATCCAGGAGGCCACTCCCTGTTTCTCCGGATCAGAGCCCTGCTCAAAACGCAATGGCTGGTCCTGTTGACCTCGTCGCCCCTGACCCTGCATCTCTTCAACCAGGCCGCCCTGGCGGCATTGCCGGCAGGACTTCTGCTGATCCCCCTGTTCGGCCTGCTGCTTCCTGTGGCCGCCGCCAGTCTGCTGATCTTCATGGCCATTCCGGCTTCCATCACCGTCACAGGCCACCTGCTGACACCGGTGGTCAGCCTGCTGCAGGAGATTCTGACCTTTTTCTCCCACTGGGACGCCCTGCTTCTCTATCGACGGGCTCCGCCGGCATGGGCAATATTCACCTACCTGGGACTTCTTTATTTCACCCCTTTCCTGCTGAAGAGGAAAACGCTTCACCGATCAGTCCTTCTGTCTCTGTTCGGGTTTTTCATATTCCTGCTTCTTCCGGACAGGCCGTATCACCCGGAAACAGTGGAAATCCATTCTCCGAACATCGGCCAGGGCGAATTGACCGCCCTGGTTTTCCCCGACGGAACCAGTATGCTGGTCGACTGCGGAGGCACACCGTTTTCCAGTCAGCTCGGCGTCTCCCGGCTGGTCTCCGCCTATCTGCTGAACAACCGCATTCACCCTCGCTGGATCGCCGTCTCGCACTTTCATGCCGATCACTGCGGCACATTGCCGGATCTGATCCGGATCTTCAAACCCGAGGCCGTGCTGGTTTCCGAGCAGCCTTGTCAGAATCCGCTGTTCATCCAGGCAAAACGAGCCGGTGGCCGGCACACCCGATGGATCACCGTTGCCCGAGGAGACTCCATGATAACAGCCGGATCGCGTCTGACATGGCTCTACCCGGATCAGGCCGCATCAGAAGCCGATGAGACACGAAACGGGCACTCCCAGGTCATCCGTCTGGACTGTACATACTTCTCCATGCTGTTCTGCGGAGACATCGGTATACCGGAAGAACTTAACCTGGTGAACGCCTGCGGGCCGGACTTGGACACCGACATCCTGAAAGCGCCTCATCACGGATCGAAAGGTTCATCATCCGAGCCTTTCCTCCATGCTGTCTCTCCAAAGCTGTCCATATTCCATTGCGGTCGTCACAACCCGTTTCACTTCCCTCACCCCGAAACGGTAACGCGTTACAAAACGCTGGAAATTCTCTCCTGGCGTACCTGGGAAGGAGGGATCATCATTTCAGACGGAAAGGACCGGATCCGGTTGAACACCGCCTCGGAACGGCTGATCCCCGGGTTTCATGCGCTTATCCCAAGCCGCGGTGTTATCCTTGATTTTTAACCTTATATCAACTATATTGACTGGATGATTTCCAAAGAAATTCTTATTGTCGATGATGACGATTACATCCGGGAACTCTTGACGGATTTTCTGTCCATGGAAGGTTTTGTCTGTCAGACGGTCTCCACAGTGGATCAAGCCGTCGAAGCATTGAACACGGCAACAAATCCGTACGGTCTGATCCTGCTCGATCGTCATATTGAAAACAGCCTCGGAGAGGATTTCCTCGCCCGAATCCGATCCAAGTCACTGAAGACCCCCGTCATTCTGCTGACCGGAGACCATGATATTGGTCGTAAAGAAGCCCAGGACATGGGGGCGCAGGATGTCATCCACAAACCGTTCGATGTAGGCCACCTGATGACCTGTATCCGGAGCTCAATGGTGCTGCCATGAATCAATCCATCCGCTTTCTTTTGCTCTTCGTTCTGTTCATCCCATTTTTACAGGCCGAAATCGTCGACAACGACATCATGCCCCTTTCGGAAATCCGCCCCGGAATGAAAGGCATCGGCAAGACCATCTTCAAGGGCAGCGAAATCGAGCAGTTCGATTTCGAAGTATTGGGCATCACGCCGAACACCCTCGGCCCCGGAAAAGCACTGATCTGGGTGGAGCTGAAAAGTCCCATCCTGGCAGAAACCGGCATTATGGAAGGGATGAGCGGAAGCCCGCTCTTCATCGATGGGAAGAACATCGGCGCCGTTGCCTATGGCTTCCCCTTTTCCAAGAAACCCATTGCCGGAATCACCCCCATTCAGGACATTCTGGCCACTTCGGACTACAACACTCCGACCGTCAGTGTCGAGATTTCGAACATCAAACTGGATTTCGACGAAAAGAACGTTCGTTTCATCACCGACAAACTGACGAAGCTGTTATCTCAACGACTCAGAGGCATTTCCGCAAATACCGCCCAACCCCTGGAACTGATCAGAACCGGAAATCATTCCCTGGAAGCCCTGGCCGGTCTCAGTTCCCTCAACGGCCCCGGACAGATCCGCCCCGCCATCAGCCCCGAATCATCACGGACCGACAGGTTCATCCTACGCGAAGCCGACGCCGTATCGATCCCTTTGATCAGCGGAGATCTCGAGTACACGGTGTCCGGAACCGTCACCTACGTCAAAGGCAGCGACGTCTACCTTTTCGGACACCCCTTCTACAATCTGGGCAGCGTCAATTTCCCTCTGCACAAGGCCGAGGTGATCGCTCCTTTCCCCTCCTACAACAGCTCTTTCAAACTGCACTCCACCCGGCAGATGGTGGGAACGGTCAAGCAGGACCGGACTTCCGCCGTCCACGGTGTCCTGGGTGAAAAACCGGTGCTCATTCCAATGAAGATCTTTCTCAAAAACCGCAACAAGAGCATCAACCTGGAAATCATCAATCATCCCCTGCTCAATCCGACCCTGACCGGATTGGCCTTACTGAACACCTTCAGCTCGGAGTACCAGGATTTCGGCTATCAGTCCCTGCGTGTCAACGGCCGCATATTCATCGAAAACGAAAAAAACATAGAAATTTCAGACTTCTATAGCGGATTTGATTCCTACAGCCAGTTTTCAAACCTGATGATCGCCATCCAGTTCTTCCTGCTCAACAACAAGGAAAAACCCGCCAAGATACAAAAAATCGATTTCGAAGTGGAAGGTTTTGAAGCGATTCGGAGTTCCACCATCCAGGACGTCCTCATCAGCAAGCGGGAGTTTGCCCCCGGCGAACTCATCAACCTGAAGGTCACCATGCAGAACGAACGGGGCCCGCTGGCCAGCGAGGAGATCGGCATCGAAGCCCCCCGCCTGCCGGATGGAAGCACCTTTTTTCTGCTGATCGGCGGGAAAGACGAGATGGTTTCCTTCGACTCCAAGAACGTAAAGTCGGATTTCTTTCCCATCTCATTGAAGGCCATCACCCGGGCCATCAACAACCTCAGGAAGAACAACCGCATTTATGTCAAGATCGCTTCCCCCCAGAAGGGATTGTACGTAAGCGGTTA
>CAYMND010000279.1:0-4418 GCA_964391685.1 uncultured Clostridia bacterium
AGTGAGGCGACTTTCCGGCAGTACCGCCATGTCTTTCGTTTTTGGGGAAAAAGAGTGGTCGAAGCTGATGATACCGAAAGGTTCGATCACCTTGAACGGAGTCAGCCTGACCCTGAAATCGGTTGCAGGACAGGAATTTACCATCGAAGTGATACCGCACACATTGGGCGCCACCAATTTGCAGAATCTGAAAATCGGAGAACGGGTCAATGTCGAGCTTGATTTGCTGGGCAAATACCTATACAATTTTAAACTTATTACTAAATGATGATGAGAACATGAAAAAAAACAAAACGCTGATCAATGTAGATACTGCTGTCGAACGTCTTCGGGACGGTCGGATGATTATTATCGTGGACGACGAGAACCGGGAGAATGAAGGGGATCTGATGATCGCCTCGGAAAAAATCACTCCGGACGCGGTCAACTTCATGGCCATTCATGCCCGGGGACTGATCTGCGTGTCGCTGACCCAGGACCGCAGCGATGAACTCGATTTACCGCTGATGGTCAAGGATACGGGGAACACATCCCATTTTCAGACTCCCTTTACCGTTTCGGTGGACGCCAATTACAACACCACAACCGGAATATCGGCCTTCGATCGTTGCGAAACCATTCGCTGCCTCATCAATCCTGAAAGCCGGCCTCAGGATCTGGGACGTCCCGGGCACATATTCCCCTTGCGGGCCCGCAGCGGTGGAGTTTTGGTGCGCACCGGACAGACTGAGGCCTCGGTGGACTTGTGCCGGATTGCCGGTCTGTATCCTTCCGGAGTGATCTGCGAGGTGATGAAAGACGATGGAACGATGGCCAGAATGCCTGACCTGACTGCTTTTTCAGAAAAGCATGATATTCCGATCATAACAGTCGAGGAGATTATCAAATACCGCCTCAAGCAGGAGATGCTCATCGAGCTGGAAGCCGAATGCAAGCTGCCGACGGCGTACGGAGAGTTTGTACTTCAGGCATATACGGACTCCATCAATCATGATACCCATCTGGCTCTGATCAAAGGGGATCTGTCGGAAAACGAACCGGTACTGGTACGGGTTCACTCCCAGTGTCTGACCGGGGACACCTTCGGATCGCTTCGCTGTGACTGCGGCAACCAGCTGCATCAGGCCATGAAAGCGGTCGATGATGCGGGGAAAGGGGTCATCCTTTATCTGATCAACCATGAGGGCCGTGGCATCGGTCTGGTCAACAAACTCCGAGCCTACATGCTGCAGGAAAAAGGACGAGATACGGTGGAAGCCAATCTGGAACTCGGATTCAAGGAGGATCAGAGGGACTATGGCATCGGTGCGCAGATCCTGAAAAAACTCGGATTGAAGAAACTCAGGCTCCTGACGAACAACCCGTCGAAATATATCGCCCTTTCCGGCTACGGCCTTGAAATAGTGGAAAGATTGCCGATCGAGGTGTCACCATGCAAGATAACGGAGCCTTATCTGAAAACAAAAAAGGAAAAAATGGGGCATATTCTGAGTTCAGTGTGATGGAGGAACTCTACGACCGTTTTTACGGCATGAATGCCCAGGCCCAAATTCGCTTTCTCAAAGAGGGGGAACTGTCCGACTTCAGCCGTGAAAGCCAGATCGGCTTCATCAAATCCGTCATCAAGGCGGAGCTGTCCTCCAAGACTTTGGCCGCGGCGCTGAAAAGACTTCGGGAATTGAGGTACAAGGACCGTTTTTTTTACCGCCGGTTTCTTTACCATGTCGACAGTTCGGTGGCCAACGCGGCGAAACGGGCGATATCGGAAAGCCAGAACAATCAGGACTCATCGGCGATGAAACTGGTGGAACTGGTGGAGCTTTGTCCCAAAGATGAACGGATGTCGCTGATCCATTCCTTTTTCAGCAATGCATCGAAAATCCGGGAAAACCAGTTTCTGCCTCTTCTGGAGATCAAGGACAATCAGGTACGCAACGAAATCATCCGTGCGGCCAGTGAACTCGATCTGGATGAAGAAGAGCTGGCCAGAGCCATTACCAGCGGAAAGACCTGGATGACACGCAAGGCGCTGGTGCAGATTCTCGGAAACCGCAGGAGCATGAAACTGATGTCCGTCATCGACGAACTGATGGAAGATCCGAATGTGGAAGTCAAGCTGGCGCTCATCGAAGCGTTGGAAAACCTGGATCGGGAAAAGGTCCGCAATTATCTGCTCTGTCTCAGCCAGGACAGCCTGATCTGGGTGCGAAAAAGAGCCATGCAGGCTCTCGGGTGAACCGGCAGAATTTCTATTCCGTGCGGATCAGCTCGAAGTTCTTTTTGCCCTTCTGGATCAGCAGGTATTTGCCCTGAAGCAGATCAGCCTTGTTGACCTTGTGATCCGGATCTACGATCTTTTCCTTGTTGATGGAAAGGCCGTTGTTCTGGATCAGTCTGCGCAGCTCTCCCTTGGAGGGAAAGACTGGAGCCGTGCCGGTCAGCAGATCGGTTACATTCGGTTCCCCTTCGAAGATTTCCGGGTTGACGATGTACTGGGGAACACCTTCAAAAACGCTCAGGAGATCCTCTTCACTGAGACCGCGCAGGGTGGCGGTGGTTCCTTTTCCGAATAGAATGCCCGATGCTTCTTCGGCCATGCGCCACGCCCCTTCGGAATGGACGCGGCAGGTGACATCTTTGGCCAGCGCCTTCTGCAGAACCCGCAAATGGGGAGTATTCTGATGTTCGGTCACAAGAGCTTCGATTTCCTCTCTGGAGAGAAGGGTGAAGAGACGGATGTATTTGACGGCGTCTTCGTCACTGGTATTGAGCCAGTACTGGTAGAAGCGGTAGGGGGAAGTCATGCCGGCATCCAGCCACACGTTACGGCCCATGGATTTTCCGAACTTGCTGCCGTCGGCCCGGGTGATCAGGGGGCAAACCAGCGCGTAGGCTTCTCCAGAAGCCTTACGTCGAATCAGTTCGGTTCCGCTGGTAATGTTGCCCCACTGGTCAGAACCGCCCATCTGCAGCCGGCAGGCGCGATTCCGGTACAACCAGTAGAAATCGTGAGCCTGCAGCAGCTGGTAGGTGAATTCAGTGAAGGAGAGGCCGTTTTCCAGGCGAAGTTTCACCGAATCCTTGGCCATCATGTAATTCACTGTGATATGTTTGCCGACTTCCCGCAGGAAGGAGAGCAGATCGAATTCCCTGGTCCAATCGTAATTGTTGAGAAGTTCTGCGCTCTCCGGAGTCTCGTCGAAGCGCAGAAAATGTTCCAGCTGGCGGCGTATGCACTGCTGGTTGTGCCGCAGGGTTTCTTCGGAAAGAAACTGGCGTTCATCCGTCCGACCGGAGGGGTCTCCGATCATACCGGTGGCGCCACCCACCAGGGCAATGGGCTTGTACCCGTGGCGCTGGAAATGAACCAGCAGCATGATGGTGACCAAATTGCCGATGTGCAGTGAGGCCGCGGTGGGATCGTATCCGACGTAGGCGACCGGCAATTGATTTATACCCAGATATTCTTCGACACCCGGAGTCATGTCCTGCAGTAAACCGCGCCAGCGCAGTTCTTCGATAAAAGGGTTGCTGTTTGTTTCGTTCATGCTTCTTTTTGAGATTATACCAGCTTCTGGCCGAGTTCCACCGCCTTCATGTTGAGCTCCAGGAAATCTTTCGGGGCCCAATGCTCGATAAACTTGATCATGTTGTCGTATTGGATGATATTGGTCAATTTCTGAGTCATAGAAAGTGTGACCACTGAAGTCAGGACGATATTGCCCAGTTGCTTTTTGGTCTCGTTGATAATCGGGACCCTGTACAGGTTCCAGTTCTGGGTGTCTCCGATCTCCTTGACAAGATTGGAATCGACTACGACGATGGCATCGTCCTTCAGCCGCTCCTTGTAGAGGTTGTAGGGCACTTGGTAGGTGCAGACGAAAAAGTCGATGGCCGCAGCCTGGGGGAAAAGAATCTTTTGGTCGGAGATGATGACATCGACCTTGGTCGGGCCGCCTCGAACCGTGGCGGTATACGTGGGGCTCTCCAGGGCGTATTTGTCTTCCATCTCAACGGCAATGTCTACCAGCAGGGCTCCGGCGGTAACGATGCCCTGGCCGCCGACTGCGCCGTATCGAATCTCGTAGCGTGTGTTGTTCGGTAACATGTGACACCCCTCAGTGTTTTCCTTTTTTTCCGCTTTCCTGGGCCATGGGAACGATGTGGTTGTAATATATTTCTGTGTA
The DNA here is from genome assembly GCA_964391685.1 of uncultured Clostridia bacterium. GTDB lineage: Bacteria > Acidobacteriota > Aminicenantia > UBA2199 > UBA2199 > CAYMND01. Next base: position 4,188 of record CAYMND010000279.1, read on the forward strand.
TTCCATCCGTTCCGTATCTTCCACCAGGACTCCGGTGGGATATTTGCCGACCCTTTCCTCCGGAGGCAGTTTTTCAAATTGGGATTTGGTGATGGTTTTTTCGGCGATCCATCGGGTCATGGTCATGCAGTCACGCATTTTATTGCGTCTTCCCAGGTTGATGTGGCAGTTGCTGATGGCTTCCACCACGCTGAAGCCTTTGTGCTGGAATGATTTTTTGATGACTTCCTT
>CAYMND010000280.1:0-4397 GCA_964391685.1 uncultured Clostridia bacterium
CCTGCAACCGGTCAGCTGGGAAGAAGCGATGGCGTTTGTAAGGAATCGGCTGGCGGAGGTGTCCAGCCGATACGGGGCCGATTCGGTGGTGCTTACGGCTTCTCCCCTGTGGTCGAACGAACGGTTGTATTCCTTGGCCAAATGGGGTCGCCGGCATCTGAAAACCAGCGCCCTGGGAAGTTTCTCCCTGCTGGGACGCTCCGGAGTCAAGGCTTTCGATGAGGCTGTCGGACTGACTGCTTCGACTGCCAGACTGGAGGACCTGAAGCAGGCGGATCTGATTGTTGTGGCGGATGTGGATCTGAACCGGGAATCGTTGGTGCTGGACCTGACACTCAATCAGGCGCAAAAAGCAGGCGCCAGGATTTGCAACCTCGGGCCCGATGGCACCCGCTTGAGCCGGCGGTCGGACTGGCATGTACCTTTGGCGGAGGATCAGGCGGAACGGGTTCTCGATGGTGCATTGCATTGGTTGCTGGCGCATGGTTCGACAGACCACGGTTTCAAAGAAGCGGACCTCCAGCGGCTCGGTGATCGGGTCCGAGCCTGGGATCCGGATTCCGTGTCCCGTCAGACCGGGATCAGCGACGACAAACTGAAAGAACTGTATTCGCTGTGGGCCGATCCTCAAAAGAAAGTGGTGGTGATCGTTCGTCTCGATCGACCGTACCAACCGGGTGGTGTTGAAGAGCAGTTGATGAATTTGATGCTGCTTGGCAATCGGCTGGTCAAAGACGGCCAGGGAATGTTGCTCTGGAGCGGTTTGGCCAACAGTTGCGGCTTTCTGGATATGGGTATGGCTTCCGGCATGCTCCCCGGGCGGGTGCGATCGGACGAAACGCTTGACCTGGAAGCTCACTTGCGTGCGGGGAAAGCCAAAGCCGTCCTGTGTTTCGGCGAGAATCCCTGTCAGCATCTTGAATGGGGACGACTGTTTGCCGCCGGTGAATTCAAACTGGTTGCCGACCTGTTCCTGACCGAAACGGCTCGACAGGCGGACGTGGTTCTTCCGGTATGTGCCCAGGTGGAGGAATCCGGAAGTATGACTTCTTTTGACAATCGGTTGCAGCGCTTCGAGGCATTTGTACCGAACGAGGGCGTTCCGTTCGTTTGGGAAATAATCGCCGATCTGGCCGGATGGGCCAGAAGGTCCCTGAATGAGTTGCGTGATGAAATCGGACAAAACAACCGCTTGTATGCCGGAGTTGGCGACGGACAGTTAAGCCGGAGTCGTGAACTGATTACGGAGATGCTGGCTGGCGGCAAAGCGTCGCTGCTCTTGAGAGAACGACGGGAAAGACCCGCAGCGGACGACGAATGGCCTCTGGACAGCTTCCGTTTTCTCAAGGAGGAGATCGTTTCGCGTCTTCAGCAGTGAGTTTGACCGTTTTATCCAGAAAATGCCGCGGTTTGATTGAAAAGAGACCGCTCTTCTGCTAAGGTGCAGGTAGATGTGTATCCCATCATGGAAAAGGAGAGCGAGCATGAATAAAACGGGTTTGGGGAAAAAATGGGTTGCTTGCTTGTTGCTGCTCGGGTCTGGTTTTGCCTGGGCGCAATCGGAATGCGAAGATGCCTACAAAGCGTTTGCCATGTCGGATTTCGACAAGGCCATCGGTATCTGTCAAATGAGCGATGAATGTGGCTTTTTCGGGGAACTGATCATGGGATTCGCCTTTCTGGAACGAGGTGAGCTCAACAAACGCAAACGGGATGTCAAAATCGGCGAGGAACAGATAAAAAGACTCAAGACACGGATGGATATCGACAAGGTCCGTTACCTGGTCCGTTTCACCCGTCTCATTGACAAGCAGGCGACCATCAGCGCGAGTGAATCTTTGAGCAAGGCCGCTTTTTCACAGGTCCAGACACTGGAGCAGATCCGTCAGGCCGTACCCTATCTTGACCTTCGGTTCAACAAAGTGGTGTATGCTCCGGCTTTGGAAGCGGTGGCCCGGTTCCTGGAACTGAACAGGGATTATGTCTACAAAAAGGGCGGCACCATTCCCCGGCCGGTTCAGGGTCTGTTTAAAGACCCGGTATTCATACAGGCACTGATCGGGTTGGCAGGAGAGGACAAGAAGGCTTGGGATTGTCTTTCGCTAATCGAGGAGCCTGCACTTGAATATCTCCAGAAAACGCCTTTGGATTGGGGTGAAAAGGTGATCCGGGAAATTCAGAGGAGGATTGAATGGCGATTGAAAAAGTATCCGGAAAGCACATGGTTCAGCGCCTTTCCCCCCAATGAAATGGAAGGTGACGTCGAGGGGTGAACATGGAAAACGACTCATTGACAAGGGAGTGTAAAGCGGCTGTTTCGGCGGTGCAGAATGGGGGGAAAAACTATTATCAGTTCCTGTCTTTGCCGGTAACAGCCACGCAACAGGAGATTGAGAGAGCTTTGGAGCAGAAGGGGAAAATGCTGACACTGGTCGGAGGCCGTGATCCTGTTTTGGCTCAACAGATGAGAATTCTGCTGGACAGGATAAAGGCGGTTCTGCTCGATTACCCGGAGCGTGCCAAATACGACGGTCGGGGCTTCCGGGAGTTTTCACCGGACGATGTGGCGGAGCCCGAACCGGAGGAAAAGGCCAAGGATATTTATCTGAAAGCCAAATCGCTGTACGCCCAGAAACGGTTCAGAGATTGTTTTCTGGCAATGACCCAGGCGTTGAAAATGGACGGATCCAAGGCGGGCTATTTTTTGTTGATGGGGTTGGCCCAGTCCAATCTGGTGGAATACCGAAGGGATGCCGAAATCAATCTGTCTAAAGCGGCTGAAATGGAAGATTGGAATGCCGAACCGCTGGTCGCTTTGGGTTTGCTTTTTTACCGGGAAAAATTGATGAAGAGGGCTGAGAGCTATTTCAAACGGGCTCTGGAAATTGAGCCGAACCATTCGGTGGCCCGTAAATATTATGACGAGCTGGCAGGACCGACGACCGGTCTGTCCGATAAGGTGGTCGGTGCTTTAAGCAAGGTCATGCCGACGTTTTTCAAAAAAAGGTAGGACAGGACATCGGGAATTGGAAATGAGGACATATCTGGTAGCGGTCGGAGATGAATTACTGACAGGTGAACGGCAGAACGAGCACGGGCGGTATCTGGCCGGGGCTCTTCGAGAGCATGGAATTCTGGTGGATATGATGATCGAAGTCGGTGACCAGAAGGACAACCTGAGCTGGGTGATCAAGAACGCTGCAAAAAGGGCTCAGCTGATCATCGTTACCGGAGGTCTCGGGCCGACCGAGGATGACCGGACCCGGGAGGCTGCAGCCGAGGCTCTGGGGGTCGAACTGGATTATCATGAAGAGATTGTCGAACAGATCCGGCAGCGTTTCGCGCGGCAGAAACTGGAAATGCCACAGATCAACGCCCGACAGGGATTTGTTCTGCGGGGCGCCGAGGTGTTGCCTAACGGACGCGGAACCGCTCCTGGGCAGTGGCTTCCCCTGGAATACGGCGGCCTGCTCCTTCTGCCGGGGCCCCGGCATGAAATGCAGCCGATCTTTGAAGAGATCCTGAAAACGAAGATTGCGCCATTGTCGAATTTTGTTGTATACAAACGTGTGGTCCGCTGTTCCGGCATCGGGGAATCGGATCTGGATTCCCGTATCGCGCAGTTGTACATGCCGGCCCAGCGTCTGATTCAAACCACCCTCCTGGCTTCTCCGGGTTTTGTTGAGGTTCATCTGAGCGGACGCACCCGAAAAGCCCCCGAAGAGATGAAACAGGCGGTTGATGATCTGCATGGTAGAATCCGGGAAGCCCTGGCGGATTCCGTTCTGGACGACGATGTGTCTTCAGTACCAGAACAGCTGGTGCGCAACCTCTCTAAAGCCGGCAAGACGCTGTCTGTGGCGGAAAGTTGCACTGCCGGAGGCCTGGCGCGGAGACTCACCGAGGCTTCCGGGGCATCTAAAGTCTTCATGGGCGGGGTGCTGGTATACGACAACAGCTTGAAAAAGGCTCTTCTTGGAGTGGAAGAATCCTTGCTGGCAGAACATGGAGCCGTTTCGGCTCGCTGTGCACAGGCCATGGCGGCCGGAGTCAGAGATCTCTGCCGGACTGACTGCGGATTGAGTGTTACCGGTATTGCCGGTCCGGAAGGCGGATCCGCCGGGAAACCGGTGGGTTTGGTTTTCATCCATCTTTCTGGCAAAGAAGGGGAAGTCCCTTATCACTGCGTTTTTCCGGGAGATCGGAATCAGATCCGACTGCGGGCGGAAATGGCGGCGTTGGAGCTGCTGCGCAGACACATCGGATGAGTCCGGTATCCCATCGCCTTTGGGGCCGGGAGTTGACCCGGGATGCCTTCTTTTATGGACAAGTACCCGTTTATCAGCCTCGGCATGGATGGCGTTTTTCCGTGGACGCGCCGATTCTGAGTTCTTTTC
>CAYMND010000281.1:0-4391 GCA_964391685.1 uncultured Clostridia bacterium
GGCCGGGGCGATGCCGGAGGTCATGCCCATGCCGTCAATGAAGGATATGCCATGGTCATGGCCGGCGACAAGGAGTCGTGGCAGGTCGGCGGCTGGGAGGAACTGGTTGAAAAAGTCCGTCGTACCGCCTCCGCTTCGGCACCGCAGGCCCAGATCAATGTCACCCAGCCCATCCGGCACAATCTGGATTACCTGTTGACCGGAGTGCGTGCCGATGTGGCACTCCGGGTATTCGGTGACGATCTGGGGGTTCTCATTCCCCTCGCCCGACGGCTGGAAACCGTTTTGAAACCCCTGAACGGAGTCGCAGATCTCCAGGTCAGCCGGGTGGTCGGGCAACATGAACTCACGGCACGGCTTCGCCGTGAAGAACTGGCCCGTCACGGTTTGATGGCCGAAGAGGTCTTGGAACAGATGGAAATCGGTCTCGGCGGAAAAACAGTCAGCCGCATTTACCAGGGCGACCGGATCATTGACGTGTTTGTTCGATTTGCGGCTGAATCGAGAGAGAAGGAGGAACAAATCCGCAACATGCTGCTGGACGGTCCGGAAGGCCGAACCATTCCTCTGGCCGAAGTGGCCGATATCAAAGAGGAAGAAGGATTTGCTTCCATCCAGCGTGAGAACGGCAGGAGATTTGTCACCGTACAGTTCAACACCAGCGGCCGGGATGTGGGCAGCATTGTCACCGAGGCCCGGAAAGCGATCGGGGAAAGAATCGATCTGCCCCTGGGGGTCATACTGGATTGGGGTGGTCAGTTCGAGCTGAAGAAACAGGCGGAACGACGTCTCTGGTCGGTCTTGATTCTGACTTTTGCCGGTATCGCCTGGGCTTTGTACCGTTACCTGGGAAACTGGGGGCTGCTGGGGATGATTGTCGTCAATCTGCTGGTCGCTCTTGCCGGAGGGGTGGCCGCCCTGCGTTTGGCCGGGGTATATCTGTCGATTCCCTCCTCCATCGGTTTTGCCGCATTGGTGGGCATAACGCTGGAAAACAGCCTGATTCTGATCGAGTGTGTGCGAGACGGTCTGAGGCGGGGAATGGATCGGGCGGCTTCGCTGCGTGCAGCGGTGGAACTGCGTCTGCGGCCGATTCTGATGACCAAATTCACCACCATTATCGGACTGCTGCCCCTGATCGTCAGCAGCGGAGTCGGTTCGGAGATTCAGCGGCCTCTGGCGCTGGTGGTGATGGGAGGGATCTTCTTTTCCATTTTCACCACCCTGCTGCTCCTGCCGATCATGCTGGATCGCAGCGGGGTGAAGGTGGGGGGGGGAGAAGGTTTAGAAGGTTGAGAGGGTTGAGAAGGTTGAGAGGGTTGAGAGGGTTGAGGGGGTTGAGAGCTGCGGCGGTCGGACTCGAGTCCGACCGCCGTACCGGTCTGAAAACCTGCAGCGATCTGCAAGCTTTCCTTTATGTCCTTTTAGATCCTTTTTCTCCGATCAAACCAGGACTTTTTCGATCCTTTCGCACATGTAGTCGATTTCGCTGTCGCTGATGGTCAGCGGCGGGGAGATTCGGATGGTGTGGCCGTGGCTGTCGTTGGCCAGAAGGCCGATTTTCAGCAGTTCGTGGCAATAGTCCATGGCGTTGCCGTCCTTGACCTCGATGCCGATGAACAATCCTTTTCCCCGGACTTCCTTGACCACTTTGGAACGACCGGCGATCTCCTGGAGCCGGGCTTTCAGCTTGGCGCCCTGCCGGGCGGACTTCTCGACCATGTTCTCTTCCTCGAAAACGGTCAAGGCGGCGATACCGGCCACGCAGGCCAGGGGATATCCGCCGTAGGTGGACCCGTCGGATCCGGGCTGGAAGATCATGTCCATCACCGCCGCGTTGGTCACGAAGACCGACAGGGGGATGAGACCGCCTGAGATGGCTTTGCCCAGAATCAGGGCGTCGGGGATGACTCCCTCGTGTTCAAAGGCGAATCGTTTTCCCGTTCTCCCAAGTCCCACCTGGATCTCGTCGAAGACCAGGAACAGATCCTTCTCGTCGGAAAGCTGTCGCAGACCTTTGAGAAACCCTTCCGGAGGCACATTCATTCCTCCCTCGCCCTGCATCGGTTCCACCAGGATACCGCAGGTGTTGGGGGTGATCGCTTTCTTCACCGCTTCGAGGTCGCCGTAGGGCACCGAGATGAAACCGGGAGTCAGGGGACCGAAGCCCTCCTTGTATTTCTTGCTGCTGGAGAACGAAATGACCGTGGTCATCCGTCCGTGAAAGTTGTGATCGAATACGATGAGTTCCTGTTTGCCGTCCGGTATGCCCTTTTTCTTCCAGCCGTAGTAGCGGGCAGCCTTGATGGCGGTCTCAACCGATTCGACTCCGCCGTTCTTGGGCAGGACTTTATTGCCGCCCGAGCCCATTCGCGGGGCGAGCTGCGGGACAAATTTTGCCGTTTTACTGAGAAAAAGACCCAAAGGATCGGTGTAGACCACGTTGGAAATGACGGATGCGTGGCTGTTCTGCAGAGCGTCAACCAGGGCTTTGACCACTTTCGGGTGGTGATGTCCCAGGTTTGCCGCCGAATAGGCGGCCAGGCAATCGAGGTAGCGATTGCCCTCGATGTCGGTCAGCCAGCAGCCTTCGGCACGGCGTACGACGACGCCGAGACGTTCGTAATGGTGGGCTCCGCACTGTTCTTCGAGTTGAATGATGCTTTGGTCCGGGGTGTTTGAATAACCGTTCATGTTCGTTCCTCCTGATGGGCCTTGATGGCTCAATCCTCCGCCTTCAGCAAGGCGTATATCTTTTGTTCGGTTTCGTCGAGCTGTTCTTTCTTGTCGTAGATCTTGTCGAGAAAGTAATGGTAGAAATCGTGCTTGAGACTGTCCCGGTTGGCAATGACGAACAGCCGGTTGCGGCTCCAGTTGATGGGAGAACTGTTCTCGCGGCCGGTTTCGAATATGCCCACCAGGGCTTCGCTGCGGTCACTGATGAGGTCGAAGGAGTGGCCGCCGATTTTTTTCTCCAGATCGTACACACCCGGGTGGGTGACCTGAATTTCGAAATCCACCGGGCTGGGCCCCATGGAAATGTAGTGGATGCGTACCCCCCGCTCTTCGTTGGCCTGGCGTAAATCGTCGGCCAGCAGACTGCCGGTATCGGGAAACAGCCGGGCGTATATTTCGCTGCGGGCGGAGGCGATTATTTCCCGGGCCTTGGCCATGACGTGGTCGAAACCGCTGATGGTCCAGATAAACTCGGTGCTGGCATCGAAGGAGGTGCCCTGCAGCAGCTGCCGCAGGTGATCCAGCCCCATGTCGAATTCCAGCTGCAGCCGTTTGAAGAGTTCGTGAGCCGGCAGGGGGACGTACTTGCCTTCGGCCACCTCCAGGACGTAGCCTTTGCGGATCAGGTTGCGCAGGACATCGTAGACCCGGGAGCGGGCGATGCCGGACAGCTTGCTGAGCTGTGATCCGTTGATGGGGTGGTTAGACGCAAGAACGAGGTAACAGGTGATCTCGTATTGCGAGAAACCCAGGGGCTTGAGTTTTTCATAATCTGTCATGATGGGGACCGCCATTATGTTGCTACCTTGTTAGCAACATATGTACGGTATGATAAATCCATCGGTTTGTCAAGCGAAAAAAAACAAGATTTTGGAAGAAGATATGACCGGAGCGGTTTGACCGGATAAAGGGTATGATCGTTGCTGTTGGATCAGGCCGAAATTTATATTATATTATTATGTATGCTGAAAAAAATCTGGGTGGGGTTGCTTCTGATCGTTTTCCTTTCCTGCAGTTCGGATTCCCCCGATGATACCGAGGATCCTGAAGATCCCGATGATCCCGGGTCCACTACGGATCTGGAGGGCCGGGTGAGCGAGCAGGATTTTACCTACCTGGGTGCCTTCCGCCTGCCGGACATTTTCGCCTGGGGGGCCTTGGGCGCCTGCTTCTATCCTCCCGGAAACAACGGCCAGGGTTCGCTGTTGATTACCGGACAGAGCACCAGCCGATCGGAGTTTGCCGAAGTGGCCGTTCCCCAGGCGCAGACCAACAGAGATTGGGAACAACTCCCGTTGGCCCCGATTCTGCATGGGATGAGAGATTTCGACGGAGATCTGGTGGAAGATCAGATGGGGGAGTTCGCCGAGTTTTCGGCGCCAAGCGGTATCGAGTACGTGGCCGCCCGGGGTTCACAGGCCGGCGCCAAGCTCTACGGGACCATCGACTGCTGGTACTGCGTGGCCGACGAGTCCTACCCGGTGGTGTTCATGTCCGAGACCGACGGATCGAATTCCCGGGGACTGTTTCACGTGGGGCCGGACAGTCTGCCCTATCACGGCAACAAAGTGGGGGATTACCTGTTCAAGCTGCCGCAATGGTACGCAGACCGGTATCTCGGCGGGCGCATCCTGGTCACCGGCAAATGCCGCGGT
>CAYMND010000282.1:0-4371 GCA_964391685.1 uncultured Clostridia bacterium
GACCCGGAGGAAACTGCCCTGGACCAGCGCCGCCTTCACCGTCGCCGCCCTGTCCATGGTCGGAGTGCCGCCCACAGTCGGTTTCTTCAGCAAATGGTATCTGGTCCTGGGAACCATCCACACCCGGCAGTGGATCTTTCTGGCGGCCATCCTGGCCAGCAGCCTGCTGAACGCCGTCTATTTCTTCCGCATTCTGGAACGCATCTACATGAAACCGCTCCAGGGCGATGCTCCGAAAGAGACGGAAATGACCAGTGATGAAGTCACTCCCTCGATGCTGATCCCCACCGTGGTGCTGGCGCTGACCGTTCTGCTGCTCGGCCTCTTCAATGTGGCCATCGTCAACAACGTTCTGCAGAAAGTCGTTCCTCAAGGGCTTCTGTAATTTGGAAACGATCATGGAAACAACCAACTACACATCATATATTCCGTTTTTCGCCGTAATGGTCTCCCTGCTGGCGGTCATTCCCATTCTCTTCTCCCGAAGACGTCCCAACCTGAGGGAATCCTGGACCATCGTCGCCTCTCTGATCAAATTCGGACTGGTGCTCAGCCTGCTTCCCAAGGCTCTGCAGGGCTTGACCGCACGCATCGATCTGATCGATATCGCTCCCGGCCTCAAATTGTCTCTGGCCGCCGATCCCTTTGGTGTATTCTTCGCCATCGTCGCCTCCGGTCTCTGGATCTTCACCTCCTTCTACTCCATCGGCTATGTCCGGGGATTGAACGAGCACAAACAGACCCGATATTTCGCCAGTTTCGCCGTCTGTCTCTCGGCCACCATCGGCATCGCCTTTTCGGCCAATCTGTTTACCTTCCTGCTCTTTTACGAGATCCTGACCATCGCCACCTATCCGCTGGTCATTCACAAGGAGACGCCCAAGGCCATCAGTGCCGGCCGCAAATATCTGGTTTATACGCTGTCGGCCGGTCTGTCCCTGATCGCCGCCACCGCTCTGACCCAGATGACTGCCGGCACCCTGGATTTCAAGGCCGGCGGACTCTTCGCTCCGGGCCAGCTCACATCCGGCCTGGCCATCGGTCTCTTCTTCCTCTTCCTGGGCGGTGTCGGTGTCAAGGCCGGAATCATGCCGCTGCACAGCTGGCTGCCGACGGCCATGGCCGCTCCGACTCCGGTCAGCGCCTTGCTGCATGCCGTGGCGGTGGTCAAATCGGGTGTGTTCGGTGTCATCCGGGTGGTGGGCTTTGTCTTCGGCCCGGCCATCATGAAGGAGTTCGGCCTGAACAACATTCTGATGGTTTTCGCCGGATTCACCATCATCGTCGCTTCGCTGCTGGCGCTCCGCCAGGACAATCTCAAGCGCCGGCTGGCCTATTCCACCGTCGGACACCTGTCCTACATCGTCATGGGCGCGGCCCTGCTCTCACCCACGGCTTTCACCGGCGCCATTCTGCACATCTCCTTTCACGCCACCATGAAAATCACTCTCTTTTTCTGTGCCGGCGCCATCTACGTGGCCACACACCGGGAGAACATCAGTGAGCTGGACGGCATCGGCAAGGCCATGCCCTTCACCATGGGCGCCTTTGCCGTAGGCGCCGTGGGGCTGGCCGGAATTCCTCCGGTAAACGGTTTCCTCAGCAAATGGTTTCTGGCCAAGGGTTCTCTGGAAGCCGGCATGCTGATTCCGGTGTTCGTTTTCGTTCTCAGCGGTATTCTCAACGCAGCCTACTTCTTTCCCATTGTCTACCGGGCTTTCTGCAAGAAGTCCGATAAATTCACCGCATTGAGCGAAGCGCCGAAAGCGATGGTCATCCCCCTGACCCTGACCATGCTGCTTTCGATCATCCTGGGCCTGTTCCCCAATTTATTCTTCCATCTGTTCGACATGGCCAAAGCGATCGCCATGTCCATCACCGGAGGTATCCTATCATGAAAACCTGGCAATGGCTGGGACTGTCACTGGTCCTGCTTCTTTCCATAATCGGCGAATTCGCCGGCGGACATCACGAGGCCCATCACTGGTGGAGCGGCATTCCGATGTTCTTCGTCCTCTTCGGCGCCGTCGGAGCGGTTCTGCTGATCGTTTTCTGCAAGTTTTTCCTGTTTCACCTGATTGCCAAGCGTGAGGACTACTATGACAATGCTGAATAACATTCCTCCTGCCCTGTTGTTCGTCGCCGGTGCGGTCCTGCTGCCCCTGATCCCCAGAAAAATCAGATCCTACGGTTTTATTGCCGTGACTCTGATCACTTTGGCTCAGGTGGCCCTGATACCGGAAGGAGTGTCCGCTCCCCTGCAAACCATGGGGTACAGCCTCACTCTGTGCAAGGTGGACGCCATGTCCCGGGTTTTCGGTCTCATCTTCGCTTTTGTCGCCCTGGCCGGAGGGGTCTATTCCCTCCAGCTGAAGGAACTCGGCCAGCAGATCGCGGCTCTTCTGTACGGAGCCGGCGCTCTCGGCGTGACTTTTGCCGGCGATCTCTTCACCCTGTTCATTTTCTGGGAATTGATGGCCGTTTCTTCTGTCTACCTGGTGTGGGCGAGAAGGGAACCGGTTTCTTATAGAGCCGGTTTCCGCTATCTGATTTACCATGTCATGGGTGGCGGACTGCTGTTTGCCGGCATCCTGGTCCATTTTCAGAAGAGCGGTAACCTATCGGTCACCGGCCTCAACCCCGAGCAGGGACTCGGCGCCTGGCTGATGCTGGCCGGTGTGGCCGTCAATGCCGCCATCACCCCGCTGCACACCTGGCTGACCGACACCTATCCCAAGGCCACCATCACCGGTGCGGTGTTCATGAGCGCCTTCACCACCAAGTCGGCCGTCTACGTTCTGGCCCGAATGTTTCCCGGCTGGGAGATTCTTCTTTACCTGGGGGTCATCATGGCCATATACGGGGTCATCTACGCGATCATGGCCGACGATATGCGTGAGATCCTCTCGTACCATATCGTCTGCCAGGTCGGTTATATGGTGGCCGCCGTCGGTATCGGCAGCGCCATGGCCGTGGACGGCGCAATCGCACACGCCGTGAACAACATTCTGTTCAAGACACTGATGTTCATGGCTGCGGGCACCGTCATGTATATGACCGGAAAGGGGAGGCTCAGCAAGCTGGGCGGACTTTTTTCCGCCATGCCGTTGGTGTTCGTCCTCTACATGGTCGGCGGTTTGTCCATATCCGGTGTGCCCCTGTTCAACGGTTTCGTCAGCAAGTCGCTGATCGTGAGCGCTGCAACGGAAGCCCATCTGGATTGGGTCGTACTGGGCCTCCTGCTGGCTTCCATCGGTACCTTCATCAGTGTCGGCCTCAAACTGCCGTACTTCTGCTGGCTGGCCGGAAAGAAGGAGAGCGGACAATGTGAGACGAAGGCGGTTCCCAAGTCCCAGTCCCTGGGCATGTTGTTGCTGGCGGTTCCCTGCGTTCTGTTCGGCATTTATCCCTCCCTGCTCAACGACCTGCTTCCGGCAAAATCGCATGTTCATGCGTACACTCCATCCCATCTCAGTGAAATGGGAGAGATGCTGGTGCTGGCCTTCGGTGCCTTCTGGTTCTTCAAGAAGAAACTGACGCCGAAAGCCGCCGTACTCCTGGATCTCGACTGGTTTTACCGACGTATTGCAGGGTGGACCCGGCTGGTGTTCGTGGAACTGCCCGACCGATTGTTCGACCGTGTCGAAGCGGGCGCCATGAGCCTGGCGGCTTCGATGGCCCGTTTCGGCCGCAATCCCCTGGCCTTTTTTCGCAGTGAAGGGGAATATACGCCGGATGCGTACAGACCCACCACCCAGGGCTTGACCTTGGTGCTCATGGGGGTGTTCGTCATCATCACCCTGATGGGATTCTGGGTGGCCAGGTAGAGAGAACGGGATTCGGGATTCGGGATTTGTATAACCCCTATAATTATAATATAATTATATATTATGTAATTATATTTTGCGGGTCACGGGTCATGACTCTACACATTTCCCAGTGAAAAATCCCCGATAATCTTGAAGGTCCTGCCTTCGGCCGACACCTCCAGTTTTCGCTCCGGGAAGTATTCCGGAAGCATCCGGCGCACCTGGTTGACCACTTCGTTCATGATCCGGTCGTGATCCTTGTCCGAAACCTTTTCCAGGGTGGACATGTGGACATCGAGGATGTAGCCTCGCCCCAGCTCGGAACCGTACCCCGGCGTGAAATCGGCTCCGATGGTGAAGAGGCCATCGGCCTGTGGATTGCTGGTGGTATCCACCTCGGGGCGGTTGGGATGGAGTGGGTATATATGACCGAATCGCTTCTCCAGGTCCCGGTCGATCTGGTCGAACATGGCCTTGAAACGATCGAGAAAATCGCTGAGTTTCGGGTGATACATTGGGTTTGTATTGTACCAGATATCTGTTTACTGGTTCAAGCGTCGGC
>CAYMND010000283.1:0-1975 GCA_964391685.1 uncultured Clostridia bacterium
CGAATTGAATGCGGAGCTGATCAAGCTGATCAAGGCCATCGAGTTCAGTCCCAACATTGTGGCCATACTCGATCATGAAGGAGTGATCGAGTATGTCAACCCCAAATTCGAGGAGATTACCGGATACCGCCGGGGAGAAGTTCTCGGAAAGCGGGCTCCGTTTCTGGATCCCCGGTTTCACGAACCGGAATCGTACCGGTTGCTGACCATGGCGCTGGACAAAGGGGAGGACTGGACCGGGGAGATTCTCAATACCCGCAAGGATAACAGCCAGTATTGGGAAAAAATTTCCGTTTCCTGCGTCCGGGACGATACCGGTGTCATTACGAACTACATCGAAGTCGCCGAGGACAGCAGCGCCAGCAAACTGACGGAAACGCTCTTGCGAAACGCCAAGGAGATGGCCGAAAAGGCCAATCGCCTGAAATCGGAGTTTCTGGCCAACATGTCGCATGAAATCCGTACTCCCATGAACGCCATACTGGGATACGCCAGACTCCTGCTGGAAGGGGAAAAGGATGAGAAACGGCGTCGACAGCTGGAAATCATCAATATATCCGGTCAGAATCTCCTGGTCATCATCAACGATGTGCTGGATTTTTCAAAAATAGAGGCCAATAAGATGAAACTCGATAAGCAGATTTTTTCCATCAAAGAAGTTCTGGAACATCTCGAAAAGATGTTTTCCATTAAAGCCAGGGAGAAAAGTCTCTATATGAAACTGAGTATCGAATCGCCGTTGCCTGAAAGGCTGTACGGCGATCAGAACCGGTTGCAGCAGATTCTGATCAACATCATCGGTAACGCCGTCAAATTCACCCGGGAAGGTGGTGTGACGGTATGTGTCTCCTACGACGATTCGGAAGTGCTGCACATTTCGGTTCAGCATACCGGTGTCGGTATCGCCAAAGATCATCAGCGGCTGATTTTTGAACCGTTTACCCAGGCAGACGGTTCGGCCACCCGTGAATTCGGAGGAACCGGACTCGGACTGACCATCGCCGTCAACCTGCTGCGTTTGATGAACGGGAGGATGGAACTGGAAAGTGATGTGGGAAAAGGGGCGATCTTCACCCTTCAGATCCCCCTGGCCAGGCATCAGCCCTTGCCCGAGGCCGAACCTGGACGGCAGGGATCGGTGAATGAGGTGATGAAAAACCGAAAAATGGTTGAAAAATGGTTCTCGAAGTGCAACGGGGATTCGGATCTGAAGGAAATCCTTCGCAGCGGACTGGGCACTCTGCCTGGTTTGGTTCAGAAGCTGGAAAAGAGCATCGAATCGGGAGAAATCGGTGAGATCCGGTTCAAGGCACATTCCCTGAAAGGAATGGCAACCAACCAGTTCATGGATGAAGTGGACGATCTGGCTGTCCGGATCTACGACGAGGCCAGGAAATCGGATTACAACCCGGAACGGCTCAAGGAGTTGATCAGGCAGCTGCAGGACATCATTCGGGCGATCCCCGAGGATTTTCTTCCGGATCAAAGGGAAGAGACCGATGAGATGCCGATGAATAGAATGAATTTCGACATTCTGGTTGCCGAGGATGACTCGATCAATCAGCAGTTGATGCTGGATTATTTCAACATGCAGGGTTTTGATGCCGACCTGGCGGGAAACGGTCGGTTGGTTCTGGAAAAGATTCATGCCAAGAATTATCATCTTCTGCTTCTGGACATGCAGATGCCGGTAATGGACGGGATGGAAACCATCCGGAGAATCCGGAGCGAATCCCGTTTTGACGACCTCTATGTAATCGCTCTCACCGGTCACGCCATGATCGGAGATCGGGAAAAATACATGGCTGCCGGCTGTAACGATTACATGTCCAAACCGATCAATTTCCAGGAGCTGCAAGTGAAGATCGAGGCACGGATCGAGGCGGTCCGCCGGGGGGCGCAGTAATTCGGGCGGATTTTCGGATCGATCGAACCCCGATATTCCGGGGTTCTCATCCCTGGTGTTTCCGTTCTG
>CAYMND010000283.1:2075-4357 GCA_964391685.1 uncultured Clostridia bacterium
CCAAAAAAAGTAAGGTTGAAATTCTGGATAGAAATGGGAACGGAGAGTCAGGGATGGATGGCCTCTGCTGAGGCCACCCTGCGGGCATCTCGCTTCGCTCGATGTCTCGATCCGGGCATTCCGGATCGATCGAACCCCGATATTCCGGGGTTCTCATCCCTGGTGTTTCCGTTCTGGAATAGTATTACCAAAAAAAGTAAGGTTGAAATTCTGGATAGAAATGGGAACGGAGAGTCAGGGATTCGAACCCCGGGACCCCGCAAAGGGTCAACGGTTTTCAAGACCGCCGCATTCGACCGCTCTGCCAACTCTCCGGTCGGCATGATTCTAGCAAAACCGGTGAATCCTGTCAATTCGGGTCATGGTGCGTGCGACGTTGATTTGTCCCCCGCCCGAAGGTATAATCCTGCCGATGAATTCCAAGCAACTTCCCCTGCTGGTGGCTTCCGATATCGGCGGCACCCTGATCGGCAAAGACAACCGGATCGGTCCCTACACCCTTTCCGTCTTCGACGAACTGCTGGATCTCAACGTTCCGCTGGTCCTGATCACCGGATACAACTATCACACCACCCTGCGCATCACCCACAGTCTGGACGAACGGGTGGTCCGAATGCCCCAGAACGGAACCATCTGCATCGAGAACGGCAAGGCCATCTGGGAGGAACGCATCGATCAGGAGATGGTGTTCAGGGTCGCCTCGTTCCTGGAATCGAGAAGACTGCCCGTGGTGGTCTACCAGGGTAGAAAAGGACAGTATCGCAATCTGGTCATCCCGCTGGGGGAACAGGTCTTCACCGGTGAATTCACCCCCATTGTCTCTCTTCCGGATTTTTCCACCATTACCGGCATCTCCACCAAGCTGAATGACAGCCTGGTGGATGAAGTTCGCACGGAACTGCTCAGGCTTCTGGACGGCCGCTACACCCTGATCTATGTCCGGGAGAAAGATGTGTCCTGGCTGGAAGTGACTCCGCGCCATGTACGCAAGGATCTGGCACTGAAACGCTTCTGCCGGATGAAGAACATCCCTTTGGAGAGGGTCGTCTATTTCGGTGACAATTTCAACGATCTGGAAGTCCTGTCGGAGGTGGGGGAACCGGTTGTGGTGGAAAACGGTGTGCAGGAGCTCAAAGAACGCTTCCCGATCCGGGCCGAAGCGGTGAGTCAGGAAGGGGTGGCCCGATACCTGGCGGCCCGGTTCAAGCTCTCTTGCGAAACGTTTTGTTAATGAATTGACGATAACGGGCTTTTATGTTATAAACTTCACGATATGACGGCGATTGGACGCTTGGGTCGATACATCGAAGTACTGGACACCCTGCCTGTGGACAAGGGTACCGTTTCGTCTCAGGAACTGGCCGCCCTCATGGGGGTGACCCCCTCTTCGGTGCGCCAGGATTTCTTCAATCACCTGGACATGAAGGGAAAATCCAGAATCGGTTACGATGTCCGAGAGCTTCGTGCCGCCCTGGTCAGACGGATCGGTCTGGACCATGAAACCCAGGTGATCATCATCGGGGCCGGTCGTCTCGGGCAGGCCCTGGTGAATTACCGGGAGTTTTCCCGGATCAACATCCACTTCAAGGCTTTCTTCGATCGGGACAAAAACAAGATCGACCGGGTCATCGAAGGATTGCCCGTTTATCCCATAGACCGTCTCGAGGATTTCCTCATCGAAAGCCCTCAGGTCCGGTTGGCCATCCTGACCGTTCCCGAAGACGCGGCCCGGGAAGTGGCGGAGTACGCCCGGCAGTGCGGGATCGAGGCCATCTGGAATTTTTCTCCCGTGCGGCTCAATCTCGGCCATGATGTGCTGGTTCAATCCGAGTTCATCGGAGAAAATTTATACAAATTATTATATTTAATGAATCATCGTCAAAAACGAGGAGGTAATCTGATGGAACTGTTGATTTGTGTCGGGAGCTCCTGTCATCTGAAGGGATCCGAAGTGGTGGTCAAGACCTTTCAGGATCTGATCGAAAAGGAAGGACTGAGTAAGAAGGTGGTTCTGAAAGGGAGCTTCTGCATGGGAAAATGCTCGGAAAACGGAGTCACGGTAAAACTGAACGATAAATTCTACAAGACCCGATACGAAGACGCCGAGAAATTCTTCTACGAAACAGTACTGCCGATCATCAAAGGCTGAGGCCGACCGATGTGGGTGATTGAGACCGATTCCAAGGCCTGTCGGGACTGCAACCGCTGTCTGCGGGAATGTGCGGTGAAGGCGATCAAGTTCGAGAACAGCATTTCCAGGATCATCGAGGAACGTTGTGTCC
>CAYMND010000284.1:0-4346 GCA_964391685.1 uncultured Clostridia bacterium
CATTTTTCCGCAGGTGAACGTGGCCATTTCCGGCGGCTACCGGCTAACCGCCGGCACCGAACAGTACTCCGGAGCCAATGGACTGAACCAGGACATCATCGAAATCACCGACAACCTGACCTGGTACAGCGGCAAGCACACCTTCACCGTGGGTACCCACAACGAAATCTTCAAGTTCGCCAATCTCTATATCCGCAACTTCTATGGCTACTGGGAATTCAACAGTCTCGACGATTTCGAAAACGGAATTTCCAGCCGCTTTTACCATGATTTCATCGGCGCCAATCCCACCGAAAAGTGGTGGGCCGAATTCAGTGTCGCCCAGCTGGGCGGCTACATCGGCGACAACTGGGCCGTCATGCCCAACCTGACCCTGACCATGGGGTTGCGTCTCGACGTGCCCATCATCAACGACACCCCCTCCGCCAACCCCCTGGTGGAGCAAGTCTTCGGGGTCAAAACCGACCAGGCCGCCAGCGGCAACCTGCTTTTCTCTCCCCGTGTGGGTTTCAACTGGGATGTCAACGGCGACAAGAAGACCCAGGTCCGCGGTGGTATCGGTATCTTCTCCGGTCGCACCCCCTACGTGTGGATTTCCAACCAGTTCTCCAACACCGGTATTGAATTCACCCGATACGACCTGAAGAATCCCAGCTTTCCATTCGTCCCGGATGCCCTGAACCAGCCCATCGAAGGCCCCGGCCTGAAATCCGGTGTCAGTGAAGTCGACGTCATCGACAAGAACTTCACCTACCCGCAGCTGCTGCGGACCAACCTGGCCGTGGACCACGAACTTCCTTTCGGCGTCATCGGCACCGTGGAGTTCATCTACTCCAAGAACCTCAATGAAATTCTCTACCAGAACCTCAATCTGCGCGCCACCGGTGAGACTGGTTACGGCGGCCGGGTTTTCTACTCCCGCGATGTTTCTTCCTCCTTCAACGACGTTCTCTACCTGACCAACACCAGCAAGGGCTATCAGTACAGCCTCTCCGCCCAGCTGCAGAAGACTTTCGGCAAGAACTCCTACGCCAACGTCACCTACTCCTACGGACAGGCAAAAGACGTCAACTCCGGCACCTCCTCCCAGGCTTCCTCCAACTTCGGCTACAACCCCATCGGAAACAACCCCAACGACCCGGAAGTGGCCTGGTCCAACTACGACATCCGCCACCGTCTCGGCGCCGCCCTCTCCCTCTCATTCAATTTCATCAAGAACGCCCCCACCAGCGTCGGCCTGTTCTACAGCAGCCGTTCCGGCCGCCCCTACTCAACCACCTACAACTACAGTGACGCCAACGGTGACAGAGCCAGCGGCAACGACCTGGTCTACGTTCCCAGCGGAGCCGGCGACGTTCTTTTCACCGATTCCCGCGGCAACGTTCTGGCCGACCAGGACACCGTCTGGAACGCCTTCAACGCCTTCATCTCCAGCGACTCCGGGCTGAACGGCGCCCGCGGCAGCATCATCGGCCGCAACGCCAGCCGTGAACCCTGGTACCACAGCCTGGATATGCGCATCGCCCAGGATATCCCGATACCGGGTCTCCGGGACAACCGGCTGCAGATCTCCCTGGATATCGTCAACGTGCTCAACCTCCTCAACAAGGAATGGGGAATCCTCTACTACGTCAGCAACCAGAACATGACCCCCTGGACCTACAAGGGCATCGACGCCGCCACGGGCAAGGAGAAGATCTACTACACCCCCCTGCCTTCCAACGACAAGAACGACGTATTCTCCATCAGCACTCTGGCTTCACGCTGGCAGATGCAGCTGGGTATCCGTTATTCTTTCAATTAGCGAATACTTCGGTCCCTGTTTTCAGGGAAAACCGGGTATAAAAGAGCCCCCTGGCCTTTCCGGGTCAGGGGGTTTTTTTATAGAAAGATATCATAATCAGCCATTTCTTGAGAAAAGAAGAAAGAAGAGAAATGTGATATAGCGGTTCAGATCAATCTTGGAATCACCAGATTCAGCAGACGAATGAAATCCTTCTTCACCCGCTCGGCTGTTTCGGTAACTTCAGCGTGATTCAGCGGCTGCTTGGAAATCCCTGCAGCCAGATTGGTCACGCAGGAGATTCCAGCCACACGCACCCCCATGTGCCGGGCGCAAATGGCCTCCGGCACCGTGGACATGCCCACGGTGTCCGCACCCAGTGTCTTCAACATGCGGATCTCCGCCGGAGTTTCGTATGAAGGACCGATCAAACCGGCGTAGACCCCTTTTTTCACAGTCAATCCCAGTCCACGCTGGGCATCGGCTATGACCTCCTGAAAATCCGGATCATACACAGCACTCATGTCCGGAAACCGGGGCCCCAAACGTTCATCGTTTCGACCTCTGAGGGGGTTGACCCCCATGAGATTGATATGATCCCGGATAATCACCAGATCTCCGGGCTGCAGTTCGTTTCCGATACCGCCGGCGGCGTTGGTCAAAAGCAGACTTCTGATCCCCAGAGCGGCCAGCACTCTCACCGGAAAGACCACATCACCGATGTCATGCCCCTCGTAATAATGGTACCGTCCCTGAAGTACGGCCACGAATGAAGTACCGATCCGACCCAGAATCAGCCGTCCGGCGTGACCGGACACACTCACCTTCCTGAAATGGGGAATATCGGCATATTCGATGACCGTTTTTTCTACCAGGGTGTCAGCGAACTCTCCAAGTCCTGAGCCGAGAACCACTCCTGTTTGCGGAGTAACCCGCGACTTTTCCCGTATAAATGCAACCGCCTGGCTGATCTGTTCGTGACAATCCATTTTGTCTCCTTTACTTTCTCTGAAGTATTTCAGGCATGAAACTCTGCCCCGGAAAATCGTGTTTCAGGCCGAACAGATCCAGAATCGAGGCTCCTATATCGGCGAAACTATTCCGTATACCGAGTGAGCGGGCCTTGAGGTACGGGTTGTAAACCAGCAGCGGTACATATTCCCGGGTGTGGTCGGTGCCTGGAAAAGTCGGATCGCACCCGTGATCGGCTGTGATAATCAGCAGGTCTTCCGATCCCAACCCATGCAGCATCAGGCCCAGTTCCTTGTCAAACATCTCCAAGGCCGCTTTATACCCTTCGGCATCGTTCCGATGACCGAACAACATGTCGAAATCCACCAGATTGGTGAAAATCAGTCCGCGCCTGGCACTGGTCATCTCCTCCTGCAGTATTTCCATCCCTTCGGAGTTTCCGTGACTCGGCCGGGACCGGCTGATCCCCTGTCCGGCGAAGATATTTTCAATTTTTCCGACGGCTGTAACTTCCAGACCGTTTTTCCGCAACAGGTCCAGAACCGTTTCTCCGGGAGGAAGCATGGGATAGTCCCGGCGGTTGGTGGTCCGGGTGAACTGACCTGGGCTGCCGATAAAAGGACGCGCAATGACCCGGCCGATACGCCATTCATCACACAACCCCCTGGCTTTGCGGCACATTTCATACAGTTCCGGCAAAGGAATCACTTCTTCATGAGCGGCGATCTGCATCACGCTGTCCGCAGACGTGTAGACAATGGGAAAGGCCGTGGAATAATGCTCCTCTCCCAACTCGGCTATGATTTCCGTCCCGGAGGCCGGTCTGTTGCCCAGCACGGAAACGACACCGGTCCGACATTTGAAATCATCCAGCAGATCGTCGGGAAACCCCTTCGGAAAAAGGGCGAACGGATTCTTCAGCACAATCCCCATCATTTCCCAGTGGCCTGCAATGGTATCCTTCCCCTGCGACAGTTCCGACATGGAGCCCCAGGAGGCCAATGGTACCGGATCCGCCGCAACCCCCGGAATGGAGATGATGTTTCCCAGGCCGAGCTTTTCCAGATGGGGCAGTTTCAAACCGCCACATTTCTCGGCAATATGAACTATGGTATTGGCTCCTTCATCGCCGAAGGCCGCCGCATCCGGCAAGCTGCCGAATCCCACAGAGTCCAGGACGATCAGAAAAACTCTGTTAATCATCGTTCATTCCATACATATCGACCTCTTCCGGATTCACTCATTATCCGTCCTTCTTCGAAAACGGCGGTTCCGCGACTGAATACAAGTACCGGAGCACCGACAGTATCCAATCCTTCAAATACTGTGTTGTCGCAGTTCTGCCACTGCTCCGAAGCCGTTATTCTACGCCTCTTTTTCGGGTCCCAGACCACCAGGTCCGCGTCACTGCCGACTCGGATGCTTCCTTTGCCCGGAAACAAGCCGAATATCTTGGCCGGTCGTGTTGCAATCAGATCGACGAAACGGGTCAGAGTGATTCTGCCTTTTTGAACACCATAGGTATAAAGCAACGGCAATCGGTATTCAACTCCCCCGCAGCCGTTGGGGATGCGGGTGAAATCACTTTCGG
>CAYMND010000285.1:0-4337 GCA_964391685.1 uncultured Clostridia bacterium
ATGATCTGATGCAGGGTTGCGATTCCCCGTACCGAAGGCAGAGATACCATCAGAAAAATCGTGATGAAATAGAGGGAAAAAGAGATGAGAATGAAGTGTTCTGTCCAGTGATATTTGTCCTTGCCCATCTGGATTCGAATGGTCCGGACAAAAAACAGCAGGCTTATATTGAACAGAATCAGGGCTATGAAGGTCCAGACATTTTCGACTCTGTTTTCATCGGTAAGATGGATCAGGCTTTCCCAGAGTTTGGGCTGATTGATATGGATGTACTTCATGAAGAAGCTGAAGAAGTAATAGATGAAGGTAGTCAGAATCGAGTAATAGAAAGGACGAAGGTATCGGGTGGGATAAGCGCGGTCGATTCTCTGGATTCTGTTCAGAAGAATCACACTGAACGGAATCAAAAGAACGGTGGCCAGTAACTTTAAATGTGGAAGCATAGAATGAATATAACATATTATGATTCCCACCGGAACCTGAAGAATCGAGCTGTCCGGCTTCCACTCAGGAGGTCAGGATTGTCAACTGTTTTTGATCAGTTCGACCAGCTCGAAGCGTGAACTGATGTTCAGCTTCTGATACAACCTGTAGGCATGATTCTTGACCGTACTGGCCGAGATGTCGAGGATGACGCCGATTTCCTTGTTGCTCTTTCCGGTAACCATCAGGCGGGCGATCTCTTTTTCGCGGGAGGTCATGCCCCGGTGTGAGGCCACGATTGACAATCTCCGGTCAAGTTCATCAATGAAATTGGCCGTTCGAAGGATCGGCAGAAGATAACGATAGAGCCAGATGAAGGTAAGTGTTAGGGTCAGAAACATATAGATCAGGTCCTTCGTGAGAAACAGAAGCAGGCGATTGTCGAGGGTGTTGGTCAAACTGAGAATGGCATCGTAGAAGATAAAAGCCGAAAGATCCAGCCCTTCCCGCAGCAGAAAGAAGAATGAGAAAACACGTATGGGGATCGTCATCTTGTCGCGTGGGCAACGGAAAGTTCTCCACAGCAGCTCAATGAGCATGATGACACTCAGCGCTCCCAGGTATCGCAAGGGAATGAAACGGTTGATCTTCCGTATGAAGCGCATCAGTTGTTCGTTCGGAATCAAGACACAGATCAGCCATTGTACGAGAAAAATCAGCAGAAAAAGCGCCAGAAGATATTCCGTCCAATGAATGTGCCGATAGTGTATGAATCCCTTTACCGTGCGGATGAAGAACAGAACGGACATCAGGCTTGCCAGAAATCCGAACAGGACCCACATGTGTTGTATTGGCATGGGCTGCCAGTTCCACAGATCCGGCATGTTGATATGGATGTACATCGGTAGGATGTTGGCACAGAAGGCAAAAACTGTGGCCAGAGACGACAGGAAAAATGGGAACATGAAATTAGTGGGGTACATCCGGTCGATTCGTCGGATGCGAATGAGCATGGTGATGCTGAACGGCATCATGATGACAATGGACAACAGCCAGATATGTGATATGGTCACCGGCTTCGCCTCTTCGCGGACCGAAGGCCGATTTCCCTGCGGATCAGTTCGATGTTCAATTTGCGGATCCACCTCGGCAGGTTGCTCCAGATGCGGTGAAAGCCGTAACCTCCTTTTTTCATCTCTTCGATGGCGTCCGCCTTGGACCAGCCCTGGACCACGACGCGATACAGGGCGCAAACGGCGCCGGTTCGGTCCGATCCGTGCTGGCAATGAACCAGGTACGGCCCCCGGCCCGGATCGGAGACGATTTCGAGAAAGCGAAGCGCGTGCCTGCGTCGCGGACGCCAGGCTTTCATGGGAACAGACTCGTAGTTCAGGTTTATTTCGCCGATTTCGTCCAGATCGGAATGGGCGGAACGCAGGTTGATGATGGTGACAATTCCCATTTTTCTGAGGTTCTTCATGCCTTCCTCACTGGGCTGGGCGCTGCGGAAAAGGGTTTCGCTCACCTGGTACAGATTGGGTACACCGTCCACCGTCAGGGGGCGGGCCCAGTTGCCGGGACGGCCATCGGCGAAACCGGCAGCGGGGCACCAGGCGAACAGAAGGAAGAGTGTCAGGAAAAGAGTTGTGTACCGTTTCATTTTTCTAGACTTGTTCTAGCGGTTCATTTTTCGCTTGTCAAGGGTGAACTTGGGATGAAGCAATCGGCTTGGCGCGACGAATCATGGTTTTGGCCGAATATTGTTCCCATTTTCTGCTCGTCTGTTTTCTTAACCGGAAACTAACACTTCTTTTAAACATCTTTTACATTCGCTGTCCATAATAGGATCTCAAGACAGAGTCAAAAAGGAGATGACCATGAAACAATTGTTGCTTTCTGTTGCAATGATCGCGGCTCTCGGTTTCGGTGTCCAGGGAGCGGACAAGATCGTCATTGACGGCTCCACCACCGTCGGCCCCATCGCCAAGGCTTTCGCCGAGTACTACATGTCCGTCAATTCCGGCGTGAATGTCACCGTCAGCGAATCGGGCAGCGGCAACGGAGCCAAGGGGCTGATCAACAGCACCATCGATATCGGCACCATGTCCCGCTTTATGAAGGACAGCGAGTTTTCTGCCGCCGCCGGGAAAGGGATCATGCCGGTGGCCCATTGCGTGGCTTTCGACGGACTGCCCGTTCTGGTACACCCCAGCAATCCGATCTCGGAACTGACCATTGAACAGATCCGCAAGATCTATACAGGCGTCATCAAGAATTGGAAGGATGTCGGCGGTCCGGACGTCCGGATCGTTTTTATCAGCCGGGATACCAACAGCGGAACCTACGAAACGTTCGAAAATCTGGTCATGAATAAAGAGAAGATCGCCGACAGCTGCGAGTACGTCGGCAGCAACGGTGCCGTGCGCGGGCGGGTGCAGAGCACCCCGGCGGCCATCGGTTACGCCGGTCTGGGGTTTGTGGACAACACGGTGAAGGCCCTCAAGGTCAACGGTGTTTTTCCTTCCCGACAGACGGTTGTTTCCGGCAAGTACCCCATCGCCCGTCCTCTGTTCATGTTCACCAACGGCTACCCCAAGATGGGAAGCCCGGTTTTTCAGTTTGTCACCATCCACCTTTCCCAGAAGGGACAGGAGATGGTGGAACGCATCGGTTTCGTGCCGGTGACCAGCTATCGGTAATCGGTTGTGACGATTTTTGACAGGCTTGCCGTGAAACCGAAGAGAGAACGAAACAGCATCCTGATCAGCAAAGGGACCAGCCTCCGCCGGCGGCTGGTCTCGCTGGCCACCAGCGGGAGTTTGCTGCTGGTGACGTCTTTGTCCATGCTGGCGGTGATCTTCATTGTCCTTTTCATTGCCCGTGACGCCGTTCCCTTCTTCAAACTGCGTGGGATCGGCGAATTCTTCTCCTCCTTGCGCTGGTATCCGTCGGCATCCGATGCGGAATTCGGTGCTCTGGCCATCATTTACGGCAGCCTGCTCGTCACGTTTCTGGCCACTCTCATCGCGGTCCCTTTGGCCATTTTTTCCGCAGTCAGCCTCTCCGACATGCTTCCGTTCTGGCTGAGGCAATGGGTCAAGCCGACCATTGAAATCATTGCCGCCATCCCCTCTGTGGCCTACGGCTTCTTCGCTCTGGTGATTTTCGCTCCCATCCTGCAACGTCAGGGGGGCCATCTGCTCGGTGTCGGTCTGTGGCTTCTGGGATTGCCGATGGGCCTGCTGGTCTCTTACGTGGTTTCCGCCCGCCTGCAGGAACGGTTCAAAAGCGGCAACGGATCAAGGATGGTTTTCATTTTCATATTTGATGCCTTGCTGCTTGGACTGTTGTTTCTGGGGGGGCGTTCTCTGGCCGGGCTGAAGATTTCCAGTGGGACCAATACCCTGAATGTTTCCATCATCCTGGGCATCATGGCCCTGCCGACCATTGTCAGTGTCGCTGAAGACGCGTTGCAGGCAGTCGGGCGCGATGAGGAAGCAGTTCTGCGCCGCTGAGATGTTACTCACCGTGCCCGAGCCTGCAGCGCGTCGATCGATCATCAATCAATCAATCGAATCGGTCTAGCGATTGATCGATTGAGCGTTTCTTTGATTATCTGTTAATTGTTGATTGATGAATCGATCGATCATCAATCAAATCAATCGATTGATTGATGATCGATGATCTATTGAGCCTTTCTTTGAATAATAATTTGCTAATTGTAAGGTTTATTGATCGATCAATCAATCGATTGATCGATAGCTTAATCGAATCAGCGATTGATTAATCAATCAATAAATTATACCAAAGTGACAGATAGGCGAGATGCAATCGTCGAGCGTGCACCGCACCGGCGCGCATGCCGTCTGCGTCGGATGAGGCGTGCGCGCGTAAAATGCATGCGCGTCGCTCGC
>CAYMND010000286.1:0-4331 GCA_964391685.1 uncultured Clostridia bacterium
TGGAAACCGTACAGTTCCCCGCCATTTGTTCCAGTATCAGCTCATCGGATTCTTCACCGGAAAACGCTTTTCCCTCTTCTTCATTGGCGAACAGGATATGTACGTGTTCCATGCAGATGTTGCGGATTTCTTCCAGATTGGCCAGCACGACATTGTAACTCGCCAGATCCAGTGATACGGTCAAGGATTTCATTTTCGCGATTTCCATGGCTCGCCGGATCAGTTTACGATTCTGGAGCAGATATCCCTCGATATGGAGCAGATCATAGCCTTCGAAGTATTCGGGCTTCAGGTCCTGCGCATCCAGTTCCAATGCAGAACCGAGATATGTGGCAAACGTTCTTTCACCATCGGGAGTGATCATGACATAGCATCTTCCGGATGGAGCCGTACCGTTTTCCACATCCATCATGGTCACTCCGGCATCGTTCAATTGAGCCTTGAAATGTAGGCCGGTTTCATCATCTCCTGTTTTACCGATGTAAGCGCAGGGTATTCCCAAAGTGGCCAGTGCGTGAATGGTGTTGGCCGCGGAGCCGCCCGAACGGATCTCCTTTGACTCGTTCCTGATGCTGTCTTCGATTTCCCGCATTTTCGATTCACTGATCAGGTTCATACTTCCCTTACCGTACCCCAGCATTGCCAGAAGACGGTCGTCGGGAATTCTGACCAGAATATCCGTCAGAGAATTTCCAATACCTATGATTTTTTTCATGTTTCCCTCATCAACCGGTTTTTCAAACTGCACAAAAGATCCTGTTCAACGACAACACCGACATTGGAGTGTGAATCAGTGGATAATGTCCTGCATTCTCAAATAATCCAGGAAGGAATCGAAGGATTCACCAATCTGTTCCCAGGTGCCCTCTTCAGCGATGAGCTGCAGGTTCAGTGCCAGGGAGGTGCCGTCGTGGTAGCCGAAGATACCGATGGTCCCCTTGATATCATGGGCTATACGGGATATTGTGGCTTTATCTCGTCTTTGCATTGCTTGACGGATTTCTTCCACATCATGAATCAGTTTCTCGATGAACTCTTTTTTCAGCTCTTCCAAGAATATTTCTTCCGAATTTTTCATTTTGCTGTTCTTTTCAAGTCCTTCATAGAATGTACTGCCATTGTCTCATATTTTTAAACCGTTTTCACCATTTCCCGGATGTAAATCAACCAAAATATTGTCGATCAAGCGTGTGCTTCCCACCCATACGGCGGCAGCGATCATAATACGGGAAACACCGTCAGACCAATATTCCACAGGATGCAGATCCAGAGGATCGACAAACTCGATGTAATCCGGTTTTATCGAGGAATATGGGATCATTTCTTCAGAAAAAAATCTTTTTGCTTCACGGCTGCTGGTCAGTTTCCCCTCAACGGCCGATTCCGCTATTTTCTTCAAGGTACGGGGCAAGAACAGGGCATCCGATTTTTCCTGAGATGAAAGGTATTTGTTCCTCGATGACAGGGCCAGACCGTCCCGGTCTCTGACAATTGGGACTGTACGAATTTTCACATCCAGGTTGAGATCCTTAACCATTCTGCGGACAACAGCGCATTGCTGGGCGTCTTTCTGACCGAAAAAAGAGGAATCGGGCCTGACGATGTTGAAAAGCTTGAGCACCACGGTGGCGACACCGCGAAAATGATCGGGGCGGCTGCTGCCGCACAGTCCCCGGCTCAGATGATTGACCGTCACGTAGGTCTGATATCCTTCGGGATACATTTCCGTTACCTGAGGAAAGAACAGGCAATCGATTCCACGAGCATCGAGCAGTTTCCGATCGCCCTCGAAATCACGGGGATACCGCGACAGATCCTCGCTCGGACCGAACTGCGTCGGATTGACGAATATGGAAACGAAAACATGCTGACATTCTCTCTTCGCAGCGTCAACCAGACTCAGGTGCCCTTCATGCAAAAAGCCCATGGTCGGAACGAAACCCACGGTACCGTCCAGTGATTTTCTGTACTGAATCAACTCATCGATTCTACTGATTATCTTCATTATTTCCAATCCAGGTGTCGAATATCGGGCCCACAGACTGAGATTCCGGGTCTCTGGGAAACTGCCCCGTTCGAACATCGTTGATATACCGGGTCATCGCGTTGTGGACGATCTCATTCAGCTCTGCATAGACTCTGACATGCTTCGGCAGGTAGGCGCTGGTCATACCCATCATGTCGTGAAACACCAGAATCTGACCGTCACAATGCGGTCCGGCTCCGATGCCGATGGTTGGGACACTCACTTTGCGGGTGATATAGGCTGCCAGTTCCAGCGGAATTGACTCCAAAAGAAGAGCAAACACCCCCGCCTGCTCCAGGGCCAGGGCATCGTCGACAATCCGTCTTGCCTGTTCCCGGTTCTTTCCCTGAAGTCGGTATCCCCCACTTTGATGAACCATCTGGGGCATTAGGCCGATATGTCCCATTACAGGAACGCCCGCTTCGACAATGGATCTGACAACGGGCAGTCGTTCACGACCACCCTCCAGTTTCACCCCTTCCACAAATCCTTCCTTGACCATGCGGATGGCGCTGGCCACACCGGAAGGGACATCGACCTGATACGAGCCGAACGGCATATCGCCCAGCAGCAAAGCCCTGGGCCGGACCCTGGCCACCAGTCGTGAATGGTAGATCACCTGTTCCAGGGTGACTGCCAGGGTGTCTTCATCACCCGCCACCACCATGCCAAGGGAATCCCCCACCAGGATGACATCGACTCCGGCCTCATCCACCATTCTGGCGATTGGCGCATCGTAGGCCGTAACCGCACTGATCGGCGTTCGGTTCTTCTTCATCTTGAAAAGGGTTCTGACCGTTATTTTTTCAATTTTATGCTGGCGCATAGTACCTCGTTCCGGTCTGGTGTTTCTCGATTTCGTTCCACAGCGGGTCGAGGTCCCTGGACGACGTGATATTGACCCGCTCCATGTTCACAACCAGCAGAGGTGTCGCCTTGTAGTTGAAGAAATAGTAATTGAAGGCCTCGAACACTTCCCGCCAGAAATCCACCGGTACACGGCGCACCACATCGTCTTCGCTTGACTGAATCCGTTTCAGCATCTCGGCGAAAGAGATCTGCAGATAAACGACCAGATCGGGATTGCGAATCTTCTCGGTGAAGGTCTGATAGATTTTTTTATAGATGTCCAGCTCTTCGTCATTGAGAACCAGATGGGCGTAGATGGCATCACGATGAAAAAGGTAGTCACTGATGGTCATGCTCGAAAAGAGATTTTTCTGAAGCAGTTCCTGCTGCTGTTGAAATCGATTGATCAGATAAATGAGTTGCGTCTTCAGGGCATTTTCCGAATTGCCCTTGCCGATATCCTTCAGAAACTGACGGATGAAAGGATTGTCCACCTGATCCAAAACGAGGCGTGACTTGTTCTTTTGAGCAATGTATTGGGAAAGATGCGTCTTACCGGTTCCGATCAATCCGTCAATGACGATATACTTCGTTTTGGCCATGAGTTAATGATTATACCACGTCGGCGATGATCGTGTAAAATGCCTAATCATCGTCAGTTTTTCTCGTCTGAATGATTTTTCGAATGTAATTTTTGCTCAGGTTGTGATTGTTCCGGAAGTAGGCGTAGACATCATCGATTGTTTCCAGTCGGATCGGATTATCGACACTGGAACCCGTTTTGTGGACAATCAGAACCCATTCTCCCCTGGGTTCGGATTCGGACAGGATCCGTTGCAGTTCACCGAGAGTCCCGCGGCAGCTCTTTTCGTGAATTTTACTGATTTCCTTCACTGCCGTTGCCCGCTGATCCCCGATAAGTTGTTGCAGCATATCGCAAAGTCCGGCGATTCGATTCGGAGACTCGTAAAAGACAAGGGTACCGCTGAATGCCGCCAACGGCGCAAGAAGTTCCCCCAACTGTTTCATTTTTCGGGGCGGGAAACCGAAGAACACGAAAGGGGCTGTCGGGAAGCCGGAAGCGGTCAAGGCAGGGATCAACGCCGTTGCACCGGGCAGTGCCTCGATTTCCAGCCCATATTCCACCGCCTTGGCCACCAGCATTTCCCCAGGGTCCGACAAGGCGGGTGAACCGGCGTCACTCACCAGTGCGATGTTCTTTCCCTCCCGGAGGGCTGAAAGAATTTTCCCGGACTGCACCGTTTCCTTGGGTTTGTAGAAGCTGACACATTTCTTACGGATGTTGAAATGATTCAGCAGCTTGGCTGTATGACGGGTATCCTCACAGGCAATCCAGTCAACCGATTCGAGTGTCTTCAAAGCCCGCAAAGTGATATCTTCCAGGTTTCCGATGGGAGTCGGTACCAGGTACAAGCGCCCGGATGACACCGGTATC
>CAYMND010000287.1:0-4326 GCA_964391685.1 uncultured Clostridia bacterium
CTTTTTCATCGAACAAGGAACCTATCTCATAAAACAATCCCCGACCATTGTCAACCAAAAATATTTTGCCCAATCCTTTTTAATGATATTGATTGTTTACCGATTGCTGGGACACGGTGTCCTGTGCCCCTACTCTTCTGAAGCGGGGAGCGGGTATAATGGGAGTCATGATGAAGATTGTCGAAACCGGGCCGGAACGGATTGAAGCCTTGCGGCGGGAACGCCTGCAGAGGCTGGACCGCTTCCAGGACCTCTACAGCGAATTCCTGGCCACCGGCCTTCTGGGGCCGATAAAAGTGTATAACGTCGAAACGGAGGGAAGGATTGCGGGGTATGCCATCGTATCCGAAAATGATATTCTCTACGAATTCTTTGTCATTCCGGAATACGGATTCCAGTCGGATGAGCTTTTCAATCTGGTGTTGAATGAGTTGAACCTCATGGGGGCAATGGTCCAGACCTTCGATGCGGCCATCTTGAATCCCGTTCTTCGCCTGGGCTGGCCGTACCGGGTTGTGGGCTGCCTGTATCGGGATTTCGCAGCGGTTCCGGCGGTCCCCCTGGATGGTAGTCTGACCGTCCGGGTGGCGGGTCCAGAGGATCTTCCGCTGCTGTCGATGCAGGATGACGAAGTCTTCGATCCCAGGGAACGCCTGGCCCGGGAAGTGGAGTCCGGGTCTGTCTTTCTGTTTTACCGTGGAAGCGAATTGGCCGGATGCGGTTTTATGACCAGAATCCATGACCCTTTTCCGAATGTCGACCTGGGTGTCTGGACCCATCCGGATTATCGTCATCGCGGAGTGGCCAAAAGAATCATCGCTTATTTGAGGAACCTGAGCCTGGAACGGGGACTTTTTCCCCAATGCGGCTGCGATGTCAACAACCTGCCTTCCCGAAAAACTCTGGCTGGCTGCGGTTTTGTCAGTCGATATTCCTTGCTGGAGTTCACCCGTCCGAATTCCGGAGATAATTCACCGAAACAATGAGAACTGGGACAGGGAGCCAGAAAAAGACTCAATATTTCAGTGGAATGTGGCTCTTTTCGATTTCCCGACGGAAGGACTCCGGTAAGCGGGCCCAGTCGTGAAGATCCACCAGGAAAGGGAGACGGCTCTCCCGAAGGGCCTCCCGTAAATTGCTAAGGTTTGCTTGCGGCTCTTCCAGGTTGGTTCGGGACCGGATCACCAGGTCCAGGTCACTGGCCGGATGGTTCTGACCCTTTATCCGACTGCCGAAAACCCAAACATCTGCAGATTTCAGGTGTTCTCGGAGCAGATTCAGCACAATGTCCAGGTGTACAGGCTTTAGATCAATCTCCAGGTGCATGGCGGATCACTTCACAGAGTCGGGTGGCGTCGCGGATGAAATCAGGCAGGAGTTTCAAGGTCTCTTCGGCAAAAGCTTCACCATAGTCGTGGGCGGTATCGTTGCGGTTGTTCCGATAGTCGAACCATCTTTCCACCTCTTCCGACGATAGAAGCCCATGCCGGGAGGCGTTACGAAAAAGGTCTTTGAAAGTCAGGTTGTCGGCAGTTTTTGGATTGGCCAGGTATACTTTCAGGACTTTGCGAAGGAGCTTCCCGGCCACCTCAAGAGTCAATTCGAATCCTTTGATGGTGGCATTGCGGAAAATCTCGTAGTCGATACTGCCCCGCTCACTGCGACCCAATGCAGCCATGGACCTCTCCAGGGTCATAATGCTGCGGGACAGTTGATCGGTGTTCAGCGCCATGAATACTCCTCGTCATAATCCATTTTCCCTGGAACCATCTGTTTGAATGTACATCAGCGACCCTGCAAAAGCAAGGAAATAAAAAACTGTTGACAAAAAAGGGGATTTGAATTAAAATTGTCCAAAGCAATAGTTGCCAAGAGCAAATATAGGAGGATTACATGAGCGGAATAATCAATTTGACCGATGATAGCTTTGAAAAAACGGTAACCGACGGAACCGCACTGGTGGATTTCTGGGCTCCATGGTGCATGCCCTGCCGCATGCAGGGACCCATCCTGGAGAAGGTGGCCGCCAAAGTGGGAGACAAGGCCAAAATCTGCAAGATGAACGTGGACGAAGAGCAGTTGGCCGCTCAGAAATTCCGTATCACCAGCATTCCGACCCTGCTGCTGTTCAAGAACGGGCAGGTGGTGCGTCAGTTCGTCGGCGTACA
The DNA here is from genome assembly GCA_964391685.1 of uncultured Clostridia bacterium. Taxonomy (GTDB): domain Bacteria; phylum Acidobacteriota; class Aminicenantia; order UBA2199; family UBA2199; genus CAYMND01. The sequence goes on from CAYMND010000287.1 coordinate 2,169, forward strand.
GGACGAGAATACTCTGGTATCGGCCATCAACGGCTGAACGGTATCGGTATGCGTCTGGTGGAACTCCTCTTCGAACTGACCGTCAGATGGCGGCGCTGGGAGGAGGAGTTCGCCGACCGATACGGGGTGACCCAGGGCATGGTCTGGGTTTTGTTGCGCCTGGATTCACGGGAAGCTGTCTGTGCCAAAGACCTTGCGTCCCGAATCAATCTTTCTCTGTCCCGGTCGAGCCGCCTGATCGATCAGATGGTGGGCCGAAGCCTGCTTCACCGGGAAAACGATCCGGATGACCGCAGGCGCTGTACTCTGCGCTTGTCTGAAAGAGGGGCGGGAATTCGCGAAGGGCTGATGTTGGAACTGGACAGTCTGCAGCAGCAGCTGCAGGAGGAAGGAAAATTCTGTGACTGGGAAAAACTGATGAACCTGATCGATAAACTCAATCCAGAAGTGATGGATCCGGGTTGAGGTTCAAATATTGGAATCCGGTTTGGTCAGCATTTTTTTCAGTTTGAGATATTGGGTACTCAGTGTTTCGTAACGAAAGAAGAGTGAACTGTATTGCTGTTCCTTTTCGGAAAGCAGTTTTTTCAGTTTGTTAATCTCATCCTGATACGTTTGGATCTGTGCCTGCAGGCTTTCCTTTTCCTGCTTGCAGGTTTGTTTCAGCTGTTCGTGCTCACCGCGGGGGATGCCGCAGGCGGAAAAAAGAAACAAAGATAGAACAATCGATATGATTTTTATTTTTGTCTTCATCAGTCCGGGTTAGAAGGTCGGGCGGGTAAATTTTTTTGGGGATTTAAAGGGGAGATATGATGTACCCGCCCGCCATTTGATTCTAATTATATGTAAGAAAAACAAAAAATCAAGCAGGTTGAATGAATTTTTTTTCGGTCAGGTATCGAATGACCTGTTCGACCTCTTCCTCGACAGTCAACTGGTCTGCGTCGAGAATGATCTCTGGGTTCAACGGTTCTTCGTACGGTGCGGATATTCCGGTAAATTCCTTGATCTCTCCTCGCTTGGCCTTTTCGTACAAACCTTTGGGATCTCGCTGCTGGCAGGTATCCAGGCTCGCTTTAACGAAAATCTCGATAAACCTTTCCGGACCGATCAGGGCCCGGGCGGCGTCGCGGTCTTCCCGATAGGGGGAGATGAAAGCCGTGGTGGTGATCAGACCGGCGTCGACGAACAGGCGGCCGACTTCGGCGATCCGACGGATATTTTCCTTGCGGTCTTCCGGTGAAAAGCCGAGGTTCTTGTTCAGCCCGTGACGGATGTTGTCTCCGTCGAGAACGTACGTCAGTTTGGACATCTGGTGCAGTCGGCAGGTCAGAGCGTTGGCCACTGTGGATTTTCCGCTGGCTGAAAGACCGGTGAACCAAAGCAGGGCTCCGCTCTGTCCGAGCAGTTTTTCTCTGTCCAGACGGGTGACGGTATGATCGTGCCAGGTGATGTGAGTTGCTTTACGATCTGTCAATGTAAACCTCCGGGGCGTATAAAAGTTGAAGCGATACCTTAACAGGTTTTGGCCCGGCTGGCAAGATGCATAAAAAATCCATTCCTGATACAATCCCGTATACCAATCTTGATAAGGAGTATCCTGCAGATCATGGACAAAGAAAAGGAAAGAACCATCCCCCTGGCTGTCTCACTGCTGCCGATTCTTTTTTTGATCGTCACCCTCTCGATCATCATTATTGCCTATAAACAGGATGCCCACATCGCTCTGGTCAGCGCCACGGCTTTTGCGGCTCTCATCGCCGCTCTGTACGGTTATTCCTGGAATTCGATTCTGAAAGGAATGGAGAAGGGGATCAGTCTGGCCATGGGGGCGATGCTGATCCTGATGGTCGTCGGTACGATGATCGGAACCTGGATTCTGGGCGGTGTGGTTCCGGCCATGATTTATTACGGCTTGAATATCCTGTCTCCCAGTTTTTTTCTGGTGGCGGCCATGCTGATATGCTCCATCATTTCCCTGGGAACCGGTTCGTCATGGTCCACTGCCGGAACCGTTGGCGTTGCCCTGATCGCCATCGGAAAGGGCCTGGGCATCCCCATCGGCATGGTCGGCGGAGCCATCGTTTCCGGTGCCTATTTCGGTGACAAGATGTCTCCTTTGTCCGACACCACCAACCTGGCACCCGCCGTTGCGGGA
>CAYMND010000288.1:0-4321 GCA_964391685.1 uncultured Clostridia bacterium
GCCGGAAAGTCGCCTCACTGTTTTGAGCCTGGCCGTACCGTCCAAATGGCCGCTGACCAGATGCCCTCCCAGCCGGTCGCTCAAGGTCATTGCCAGTTCCAGGTTGACCGGGCTTCCGGGCTGCAGGTCAGCGAAATTGGACAGGCGGAGAGTCTCCTCGCCGAGGTTGAAAACGTACTGCATTTTCTCAATACCAACCACGGTCAGACAGGCACCGTTGACCGAAACGGAATCGCCGATACGGACGGAGTCCGGCATCTCGGCCTTGATGGTCAATTCGCAGGGCTGAGATCTGGAAAGAGAGACCATACTGCCCAAGGTTTGCACCAGTCCCGTAAACATCTATACCCTCCCCCTGACAATCCATCCGCTTTCCAGTTCGATGACGAAATGGTCCAGCAGACGCAGCGGACTGTCGATGGGGCGCCCCGATGCGAACGGGGTCAGAGCCTCCTGTCCTCCCAGCAGGGCTGAGGCGGTGAACAGTATCACCTCATCCACCAGACCGGTGGAGAGAAAACCGTCGCTGACGACGGCTCCCCCTTCGACCAGAACCGAAGCGATTCCCATTTCATGGAGAGCGGCCATCAAAGTCTCCAAGCCGATCCGACCGTCAGATTCCGAATCCAGACGCAACATGGTCAGGTTCTCGACGCCTTCCGGATCCGCCAGGTCTGCTGCCGATGATACGACCCATAAAACAGGATATTGTTCTGTACCTGATCTCAGAAAACGATGGGAAACGAGCCGACCGCTTCCGTCCAGAACAATCCGAAGTAGTTTTTTCCCCGGCCATTTGCTGTTGCGAATGGTCAGCGACGGATCGTCGGCGAGTATCGTTGCCGAACCGACCAGGACAGCGGAGAATTCACCGCGCAGGTCATTGGCGACACACCGGAGTTCCTCCGACGTCACCCAGGACGAGTTTCCGGAAGCATCGCTCATTTTCCCGTCCGCCGACAAACCGGATTTGATCACAATGTGGGGTCGTTTCTTTCGAATGTATGTCAGATAATGTCGATTGACCCATTCCGCTTCATCAGCCAGGCATCCCAGATCGACCCGGACTCCGGCGCTGCGGAGAGCTTCAAGCCCTTTACCGCACACCAGAGTGCCCGGATCAACCGCCGCTACAACCACCCGCTGAATCTTCTTTTCCAATATGATGTCCAGACAGGGTGGAGTCTTGCCGTAATGAGTGCAGGGTTCAAGCGTAACATAAAGGGTTGCCCCTTCCGGTATATCGCCGAAAGAAAGGGCCTCACGCTCGGCGTGATAGGCGCCGTACCGGCTGTGATATCCCGTCGTGACCACCCGCCCTTCGTGCACGACCACCGCACCGACCAGCGGATTGGGTTCTGTATAACCGATCCCCTGACGACTCAGGCGAATGGCCTGACGCATATACTGTTCATCTTCGCTGCTGAATGTCATGTTAGGCCGACAACAGGCGGTCGACAAATGCGGTAGGTTCGAACGGCAGAATGTCATCGGCCTGCTCTCCAACACCCAGAAATCGGATGGGGGTCTGCAATTCATCAACGATATTGACCACCGTTCCACCCTTCGTTGTTCCGTCCACCTTGGTCAGAAAAAGACCTGTCAAACCGGAAAAATCCTTGAATTTTCTGGCCTGATCCAGGGTATTCTGCCCCATTGTGCCGTCTATTACCAGAAATACTTCATCCGGCCCCCTGTCCTTGAACTTGGCGATGATCTTGACCAGTTTCTCCAGCTCCCGCATCAACTGGTCGCGGGTCTGAACCCGCCCTGCGGTATCGATAATCACCCGTTCGTAGTTTCTGGCGACAAATGAATTCATGGTATTGAACACCACCGACCCGGGATCGGCGCCCTTTTCGCCGGTGACCACTGGAATCCCCAGTTTCTCTCCCCACAGAAAAAGCTGTGAACTCCCGGCGGCACGAAAGGTATCGGCCGCCCCGAGCAGCACCCTTTCCCCCTTCCGGGCGAAATGGTTTGCCAGTTTTGCCGAATTGGTGGTTTTCCCGCTACCGTTGATTCCCACCATCAGAAAGACTCTGGATTGATCCAAATCAGAAGCATTCTGCCAGGCTCGTTCAAAAACAGACATCAGTTCCTTTTTCAAAGCCTCGATCACCGCTTCCCTCTCGACTCGGTTCGGCATCTTTTTTCTCATGGATGCCGTCATTCTGGTTGCCAGTTGATGAGAAATATCACTCAGAATCAGTTGCTCTTCCAGTTCGTCAAGGCATTCGTCCAGAGACAACGATCCCGAGCTGAACAGTGAACCGATGGTTCTTTGAAGTGGACTTTTAAACAGGGATGAGAGCTTGAGCATAACGCCATTATAGCACCCGCACCGTCCAGGAACAAGCTCCAGGACTATGAAACGCCCACACCGAAAACGACCCCCGCCGCGGCAGCCGAAAGAATCATGGAGATGATCGTCGGAGCCGCCCAGCGCTGCCACTCCGAATCCAGCAAGTGGCTTTCGGTATCCTTGGAGACGAATATCGTAGTTCGCCACAGGGCGTTGACCGTCGAGACCGTATTCAGACACAACACCAGAGATTGAAACAGGATCATCCAGCCGGAAAGGTGATTCATACCCCGCCACAATGGAATGAACAACCAAACCAGAAAGAGAAGACAGAAGAGAATAATCGGTGTGAACCAGACGATTGTTTTCAAGCTCACACGGTCTCTTCTGGAAAAGAGCAACACAAAGAAAGTGATGAAAATTGCCGCCAGTCCGCTAAAAAAGGTAAAAAAAGCAGAAAAAAGAGGAAAGCCGCTTAGAATCCACAAAAATAAAAAAGTGAACACCTGGCTCAGTGTCAGACGCAGAGCCGAAGAAAAATCAAGCGGGTAACGGTACATGGCCAGAACGGAATGAAAGATCAGCCACAGAAGCAGAAACAATACTCCGGTTACAATGAGCAGCAGTTGGCCGAAAGCTCCCCCGGTAAACGGGATGGCAGTCTGGCTCAAATAGAGTGCCGACATCGGCAAAAGCAGGCATTGCATGAACAGCCAAAGGAATTTCACTCCGTTGTATACCGTTGATCCGGCTGATCCCGTCATTTTCCCACCTCCGAGTTTCAGTGCGGTAACAATGCTTATTTACTCCCCCACTACATGTTTTTCAACAGACAATATTCCAGAACCGGAATCCGGTTGAATTTCGTCTGATTCCATTGTAAAGTTAAAATATCTCGGATTGCGCGGTGAGGAAAATGGAAAGAAAAAATTCTCCCAAAAAAGGCACTTCTTGCGCCCCCCCCAAAAGCCACCCTCTGCTGAAACGGTACGAGATGGCTCTGGCCACCTTCGACAGGGCCCTGACAGCCAATCCCGCGGATGCGGATGCCTGGAAAGCAAAGGGAGACCTGCTTTGTCAACTGGACCGCTGTGATGAAGCGGTCACCTGTTACGAAAGAGTTCTAGCCATCCATCCGGACGACGAGGCCGTCTGCAGCAAGGCCCGTACACTGCTCAACCGCCTGAAAGTCTACGAAGAATCCATCTCTTCCTTCAACCGCATTCTGACTGAAAATCCGATGGACATCAACGCGCTGAGCGGAAAAGCCGTCCTTCTGTTCTATCTCAAGCATTACGATGAATCGGTTGCCTGTTGCGACCGTGTGCTGGCTCAGATTCAAGACGAAGCCACCATCTGGAGCACCAAGGGAGCTTCGCTGTATTACCTCAGGCGCTACAAGAAAACGGTTTCCGCCTGTGATCGGGCTCTTTCCCTCGATCCGTACGATGCTTCATCCTGGTATTACAAGGGTGCGGCTCTTCTCAGCCTCAAACGATACGAAGAGGCAGTATCCTGTTGTGTCAGAGCTCTATCCATCAATCCCAAGTTAAAACTCGCCTGGATTATAAAAGGAGAATCGTTGAACGCCCTGAAACGTTCGAATGAGGCCAAATCCTGCCTGGATCAGTTCAACCGCCTCATCGGTTTCTGAATCAAGGATCTCCGCCCCGGTCGAGACAGCCATTCGGACATCTGCCCCTCCCAACGAGAAGAAAATCAATTGAAAACATGGTAGATGTCGGCTGTTTCATCTAAAAGGAAATGAAACCTCGGAAAAGAGCTGTCTCTTTTCTCACCGAATTCATTGCAGTACGGAATCTCTCCGGGCAGGATCTGTTCCTTGTCCATGGGCATGGCCACTATGGCACTGACATGAATCCCTTCATTTCCTGTAAGCCTCAGCAGCATCGACAGAAGTGTCGGGTCATACCCATGCTCGGTTTTACATATCATCCCGCGTATCGCCTCCGCCGCACTCTTCATGATTTTCGTCCCGACTGTCATTGTTTTCAT
>CAYMND010000289.1:0-4315 GCA_964391685.1 uncultured Clostridia bacterium
CGATATCGTTTCCTGGGATGCAGCGGAAATAGAGATCATCACAAAGATCCGAAGAAGAGTCAAAAAGATAGAGCCTTCTCTAAGTTACATCGTTATGGAAGCTTATCGATTGAGAGATGAGATGAGTCTCCGGTCCGAGGAGCTGGACGAAAACCTGGAAGAGGAGCCGATTCTTATTCCAGAAGAGGATGAGATCGGTATTGTACTCAAAGAGAGCGATATAAAAAACAAGGAGATAACCATGAACATGAAAAAACTGAATGAAGCGATGGATGAGCTGAAAAACAATGTCGGTTCGGGATTGTTGAGTTCCACTATTGCTTCAACAAATGACGGCCAGATGATCATCGGCTACAATAGTCATCCTAAGGCTGCTCCCCTCTTCACTCAAATCACCAGCTACCTGAATCGAGCCCTGAAAGACAGTGGCTTGGAAGGACTGGGGAAGTACTACATCGTTGACATGACCAACCATAAAATGGGCATTGTAATCCCTCTGGGAGATTTCTGGTGGGGACTGGTTACGGATTCTCAGAAGGCGCCGTTGGGCCTGTTGCTCAATATTGCCATACCACGGGCTATCGACATGTTTGAAGAAGCCATGGTCGGTTAGGGTCAAATTCGTATTAGGAGAGAACAATATGGGAAGTGATTTGAAAAAAGTATTTGATCTCGTTGAAACAAAAGCAGGGTTCAAAGGCCGTGTGACATTGTCTTCCAGGTGTGGGATTCCTTCAGATAAGGCACTGGGCCTTCCGGACGATGCTGAAATCTTAAAAAAAGTGAAAGAGATCGCGACAGATATTCTTGGTGAAGATGTGGATGGTTTATTGTGAACTGGTGATTTTTTCTTTGGATAAATTCATACGGAGAACGCCCTGCACACACGTTCAGTGCAGGGCGTTGATGTTAGGCAATGACGAGAAGTTCATTCGGTGATTTCAGACGAGTTGATCTTTTCGATGAAAGCATCGATGGCTGATTGGTTCAATCTCGATACAGTTTGCGATACCTTGGCCACTTTCCTGACGATGATTCTCTGAATCAGATTCATGCGTTCGAAATTGAATTCACCTCCCAGGCAGCCAATGGCGGCAGCGCTTTGTCGCAGGGATTCCGGGTAGGCCTGTTCGAATTCCGCTTGAGCCTTTTCTCCTTCTTCCATGCAGCAGATGAATAGTCCGATCCGCTTCTGCAGCAGCATTTGCTCCTTTTGCTGACAGAAGGAGGAGATTTTTTTCTGAATGCGACCGGCATGGATGGAACCGCCGATGATGATCGTGGAAAAAGACTCCAGATCGGGTTCGGGTTCATGTTTCAGGTTCGCCAGTTTGACCTCTCCTGCCAACTTGCTTTTCAGCAGTCCGCTGACCTTTTCGGTGCAGCCGTTGCTGGTCATGTAACAGATGATGGTGCTCATGGTTGTCCTCCATTGCCATCATTCCATAAAATCGATGTTTCGAAAAGAGAAGATCGTTTTTTTTCGGAGCGACGAAGGATAAACAGGCCATTGGTCAGTCAATGCGCCGCCTTGACTTTTCGAGCCCCGCCGCCTACCATCAGAACTGGCTTGCAACGATTCCGGATGGTGTGAACAGGAGCAAAATGAAGTTGAAAAGGTTTTTTGTGGTGTTCATGGCAATGGCTGCTTTTTCTGTGGCTCAGGGTGAGACTCCCGCTGAATTGGAAAACCGCCTCGCGACAGCGGCAGGCAAGGACAAGCTGCCTCTGCTGATCGAGCTGTGTAAAAGAAATCTGTATTCGAAACCCGGTAAGGTACTGGAATATGGGCGTCTGGCCGTTGATTTGCTGAAACAGTTTCCCGACGACAAGACCGAACTGGGATTCCTCGACTTGAGTTGCCAGGCCTGCCTGTATCTGGGAGATTACGATCAGGCGTTGGTGTTCGGTGAGAACAGTCTGGCGTTGACGAGAAAAATGAATGATCGAAACCGGGAGGGTGTGGCGGACAATATTTTGGCCATCATCTACATCCAGAAAGGAGACTATGCCAAGTCCCGGGAGTATGCTTTACAGGCAGTCGAAATCTTTCGCGGCAGCCAACTGGAGAGCGGAAAGAAGGTGCTGGCATCCGCCCTGAACAATATCGGTATCAGTTTCGACATGCAGGGCGATTACGAGCAGTCCCTGGATTATTATCTGCAGTCCCTCAAGATCAAGGAGGAACTGGGGGATAAGGAGTCGATTGCCCGTACCCTCAACAATGTCGGTGTGATATTCAGCAATCTGGGAAAAGATACGCAGGCCTTGCAGTATTACGAGCGGGCACTGGAGATAAAGCAGGACTTGGACGATCGGATCGGAATCGCTTCTTTGTATATCAACATCGGCAATATTTATCAGAACGGAAAGAAACCGTCGCAGGCTTTGGATTATTACCGGAAAGCTCTGGACTTGTACCGGGAACTGGACAATCCTTCCGGAATCGCTTCGGCACTGTTCAACATGGGACTCATGGAAGCGGAGGCGGGACAGTATCCATCGGCTCAGATCAATTTTCGCCAGGCCCTGGAGCTGCGCCGCCAGATGGGTGAGAAGGAGAGTGTCGCGCAGACCCTGATCGAACTTGGGAAGGTGGACATGCTGTTGAAACGCTACGACCAGGCCCGGAGCAACCTGGAAGAAGGCGTGGCCATATCCGAGGAGATCGGTGCGCAAGCCCATGTTCGGGATGGCAATCTGGCTCTCTCCCAGACCTGGGAGAGTCGCGGGAATTTTGCCCGGGCCCTTCGGCACTACAAAGAATACAAAAACGCTGCCGATAAAATATTCAACAGTGAGAGCAGCCGGAAAATTGCCGAGATCCAAGCCCGTTACGAAAATGAGAAAAAGGAGCAGGAGATCGTACTCCTGAAAAAGAACAACGAGATACAGGAGCTGAGAATCCACCGCCAGAAAATGATGCGCAACCTGATGCTCGCTGCAATCCTGTTGTTGGTTGCTGCCGCCGTATTTCTGGTCTACCGCTACCGGTATATTTTCACGTTCTGGAAGAAAAAGAACTATATCGGTCATTACCGGATCATCGAGCAGATGGGGAGCGGCGGTATGGGCACGGTCTACCGGGCGACGGATGTGGTCGACGCATCCAAACGGACCATAGCGGTCAAGGTGCTGAGGGAAGAGTATTTCAGCGATGAGGTCCAGAAGAAACGGTTCAAGCAGGAAGCATCGCTGATCGATCAGGTCGTTCACCCCAACATCGTTCATGTCATTGAACGGGGTGAAACCGACAGCGGGCTCTACATTGCCATGGAGGTCCTGGAAGGACCGACTCTGGCCGAATTTCTCCAGGAACAGGAGAAGGTGCCCCTATCTTCAGCTCTGAGCATCATGATGCAGATCGCCGATGCGTTGAAGAGCATCCATGCGATGAACATCGTCCATCGCGACCTCAAGCCCGACAACATCAAGCTGGTAGAGAAAGAGGAGAGTCCTCATTTCGTCAAGCTGCTGGACTTCGGCCTGGCCATGACTCAGAGTATGAGCCGCTTGACCGAGACCGGGATCGTTGTCGGAACAATCTTTTACCTTTCCCCTGAGCAGATCGCCGGTGAAGCGATCACGACCGCCAGCGACATTCATAGTCTGGGAGTGATCTTCTACGAGATGCTAGCCGGTTCAAAACCTTTCGTCGGTGAAACGACTCTGGATGTGATGAAACAGATCATCAGCATCGAACCGATAGATATCAGCACCTATCGGGCCGATCTGAACCGAATGCTTTCGAATCTGATCATGCTCATGCTGCAGAAAGAGCCGCGACGGCGACCAACGGCGACCATGATCTACGATGTCCTGAGAAGCCTGGAGATTTCGAAACAGTGATGGATGGAGGCTGAGAAGACCGATGGCGGATAGTGGCGAACAAGACAAATACCATCAACTGCAGCAGGCACTTGATGCAGCCGATATCGGTATCTGGGACTGGGAGCTCGAGTCCGATCGAGTGATCATGTCGGATAATATGCGGCGTTTTCTCGGTATGGACAGGTCAAAGTGGGATGTCCCTTTTGAAGTCTTCCTGGATGTCGTACATTTCGAGGACCGATCGAGGATTCATCAGGCTCTGCTGGAAGCGATCCGGAAACGGAGTTCCTTCGACGAAGAATTCCGGACCGATCGAGGGGAAAGACCGATTCAGTGGATGCGAATCCGGGGACGTGTAGCGGTACGCCCGGACGGAACGGCCGAACGGGTCATGGGCAGCATTCACGATAAAACCGAGCGAAAAATCGCCTACGATGCCATCGAGAATGCCCGCAGCGAACTGGTGGAGAAGGTGAAGGAGCGC
>CAYMND010000290.1:0-4288 GCA_964391685.1 uncultured Clostridia bacterium
CAAACACCGAGACAGGAAGTCATTTCCAGGGTGAAGAGCCCGTCGGATGTGGTCTCCCCGAAAGCCACCCCCAGCTGATTCATCAGTTCTCGGGAAACCTGCGTCGAGCCCATGAGGTGGCAGGGTGGCGACTGGCAGATGCGGACCAGGTGGCGGCCGCGGGGTTTCAGACTGAACATGGTGTAGAAAGTGGCGACACCGTGCACCATACTGTAGGGAAGATTGAGGAAATCGGCGGCCGCCTGAAGATCCTCTTTACCGAGGTAATTCTGCCGGTTGCTGTTCTGCAGATCGTGCAGAATTTCCAGCAGGTGATCACTGCTCGGCTCGTATTTAGCCAATATTTCTTCTCTGTTCATCTTTACCTCACAACAGCTCATGGAGGTTCAGGCGTCGAACCTTCACCGCTTTGATCTCTTCGGGCTGCTTCCGATCGCAATGCAGACAACGCCGCGCCTCCTCGATGCCGTTTTCCCGGTTCAGGCCACGGTTGACCTCCAGCGACAGGCTCTGAATGCGTTCGGCGATATCGTTCGCCTCCGGTGTCTTTCGGGGAAGGTTGACCAGGTAGGCATCCTCGTCGTAGTTCACCAGGACCGACTCGTGCGGCCGGTCCAGTTCCTCGTCATAGCCGAAATAGCGATTGATCGCCTGGGCGGCCTTTCGCCCCTGGGCCACACATTCGATGACCGTCGACGGATTGACGTTGTCGCCGCCGGCGAAAATACCGGCCACATTGGTGGCCATGGTCTTCTCATCCACGTCGACGAATCCCCGCTTGTTTATTTTGACATCGCCCTGAGCCAATTTTTCGGACATCTTCTGTCCCAGACAAGGAATGACCAGGTCGGCTTCCAGGGTGAACTCCGAACCCTCGATCGGTTTGGGGCGCCGACGGCCTGTACCGTCGAACTCACCCAGTTCGGTACGCTGGCAGCGGATGCCGGTCACTCTTCCGTTTCCGAGCACCTCCAACGGAGCCACCAGGTAATCCAGCCGGATTCCCTCTTCGTCGGCTTCCACCAGCTCTTCCATCTGGGCCGGCATCTCCGCCCGGGAACGGCGGTAGATGACCCGCACTTCATCGGCACCGAGCCGCTTGGCGGTACGGGCCGCATCCATGGCCGTCGAGCCTCCGCCGATGACCACCACTTTGTCGCCCACGTTGATGCGCTCTCCGTTGTTGACCCGATAGAGGAAGTCGATCCCTCCCATGACTCCGGGTTTTTCGGCGCCGGGAACATCCAGACGTGTTGCCACATGGGCACCGGTGGCCACGAATACGGCTTCGTATCCCTGGCTTTTCAATTCATCTATGGATTTTACCGGGCTGTTCAGCTGGACATCCACTCCGGCCCGTTCGATAACCCGGATTTCAGCGGCCAGTTTTTCTTTCGGCAGGCGGTAATCGGGGATTCCCCACTTCATCATACCACCGGCGCAGTTTGTAGCCTCAAAAACCACCGGCCGATACCCCAGGCGACTCAGATAGAAACCGCAGGAAAGACCAGCCGGACCGGCTCCAATGATGGCCACCCGCTGCTTCTTGGGGTGAAGCGGCGGCGTGAACCCCATGCCGTTGTCGACGGCCCAGTCGGCGAAAAGCCGCTTGACCTCCCGGATGGCGATGGCCTGATCGTACTTACCCCGGGAACATTTGTCTTCACAGAACGCCGGACAGACCCGGGCGCAGGCGTTGGGGAACGGGTTGTTCTCCATGTGCTTGCGATAGGCTTCCTCCAGTTTGCCGTCCCCCATATAGGCGATATATGTAGCCGCATCCACGTGGGCCGGGCAAGCGTTCTGACAGGGGGCATCGAAAAGGGCGGCACAGACACCGGCAGCACAGCGTTTGTTCTCGATATGATCCAGATATTCGTGTCGGAAATATTTCAGTGTGGAAAGGATCGGATTGGGCGCCGCCTGACCGAGACCGCAGAGGGAAGTAGCGCCGACCGTCCGGGCCAGCTTCTCCAGTTTGTCCAGGTCCTCCACTTCGCCGTGCCCTTTGGTGATCTTGTCGAGGATCATGTACATCTGTTTCAGGCCGAGCCTGCAGGGAGCGCACTGTCCGCAGGATTCCTCGAGTGAAAATTCCAGGAAATACTTGGCCATGCTGACCATGCAGGTATCCTCATCGAGAACGATCAACCCACCGGACCCCATGATCGATCCCAGTGCTTTCAGCGATTCGTAGTCAATGGAGGAGTTGAGAAACTGGGCCGGAATGCAGCCGCCGGACGGGCCGCCGGTCTGAACGGCCTTGAACCCTTTGTCGCCGGGAATACCACCGCCGATATCGTAGACCAGTTCGCCCAGCGTGATGCCCATAGGCACCTCGACGAGACCGGTATTGCGCACGTTGCCCGACAGTGCAAAGACCTTCGTTCCCTTGCTCTTTTCGGTTCCGATGGAAGCGAACCATTCCCAGCCGTTGAGGAAGATATGGCGGATGTTGGCCAGGGTCTCCACGTTGTTGATGATACTGGGCATCTTCCACAGGCCTTCCTGCGCCGGGAACGGCGGTTTCGGACGCGGCATGCCTCGCTTTCCTTCGATGGAGGCCATCAGTGCCGTCTCCTCACCGCAGACGAACGCACCGGCTCCGACCCGGATTTCCAGATCGAACGAAAAACTGCTTTCAAATATATTCCTGCCGAGGAGCCCCATATCCCGTGCCTGTTTCAGTGCGACTTCCACCCGCTCGATGGCCAGCGGATACTCGGCACGAACGTAAATATACCCCTGACTGGCCCCGATGGCGTAACCGGCGATGGCCATGCCCTCGATCACCGAATGGGGATCGCCTTCCAGAACGGCCCGGTCCATGAAAGCTCCGGGATCACCCTCGTCAGCGTTACAGATGACAAATTTCCTGTCCGACCGGTTCTGGGCGGCGAATTTCCACTTGATCCCCGTGGGGAATCCGGCTCCGCCACGACCGCGAAGCCCTGATTTGATCATATCTTCGATCACCTGTTCGGGAGTCCTGGTGGCCAGAATGGTCCCCAGGGCCTCATATCCCCGTTGACCGATATATTCCTCCATACTCTCGGGATCGATGACCCCGCAATTCGAGAGAACAATTTTCTTCTGCTTCTCGAAGAAAGGCAGCTGCTTCTTCTCCTGGACGATTCTGCGGGCTTCCGGAGAAATCCAGAGCTTGTCCTTCACCGGGCGACCTTTGAGGAAGTGCTCGTCGACGATACGCTCGATATCGCCTTCTCCGAGTTTCACGTAAAAGGACCCCTCCGGATAAACCACCATGACCGGTCCCATTTCGCAAGGCCCCATGCAGCCCGTTTCCACCAGGCTGACCTCGTCGGTCAGCCCCCTGTCCGCCACCACCTCTTCGATCTTCGTCTTCAGCTCCCGGCTGTGCGAAGAGAGGCAGGCGGCACCACCGCATATCAATACATCTATCCTTCTGGCCATGATTTTATCCCGGTCAGTTGGTTTCGATGATGTACTGAGAAACAGGGTTGCCGTTGACCACGTGCTCAGCGATTATCTTTCTGGCCAGATCCGGGGTCACGTCGCCGTAGACCATCTCCGGCTTTCCTTCCTCCTGGATGGTGACCACCGGTTCATGGGAGCTAAGCCCCCTTTCACCGGACTGGGTGATCAGGACATCCTTGAGAGAACGGGTCTCCACTTCTTCGAGAAAGGCTTTCAATGTCTCCCTGGCACCGGCGGCGATACCGCTGGTTCCCATGCCGACCACCACCTTCACCCGGGCCTTGCCGTCGCGAAGACGCATTTCCATCTGGCTCTTTTCACGTATCCGTTTCAATTCTTCGAGTTTCATGATGATCCTCCTTTATCTTCAGTTGAGCTGATTGTCTCTTTTGAAGCGCCGCACCATTTCCAGCGCCTTCTGCGGGTTGAGACGACCGTGCACTTCTTCATCGATCAGGAGCACCGGAGCCAATCCGCAGGCTCCGAAACACCGTGCCGTCGACAAAGTATAAAATTTGTCCTGGGTGGTGCTTCCCACGCCGATCTTCAGTTCCTTGGTCAAGGCTTCGATAATGCCCTGGGCACCTTTGACATGGCAGGCCGTTCCCAGGCAAACATTGATGATATGCTCACCGATGGGTTCGGTACGAAAGAAGTTGTAAAAGGTAACGACCCCGTACACCTGTGAATGGGCGATGTTCAGCTCCCTGGCCACGAAATGCTGAACTTCGGGGGGCAGGTAGCCGAAAATTTCCTGGGCCTTGTGCAGAACCTGAATCAAAGGACCGGGGGTATTGCGGTTCTTTTCAATAAAGGCCTTGAGCTCTCG
>CAYMND010000291.1:0-4276 GCA_964391685.1 uncultured Clostridia bacterium
GCTTCTCTTTTGCTCACCGTCATGGCCGGAATGTGGTTTGCCTACCGTCATTCCACCGTGCCCGAAACGGATCCGGGGAACGGACAAGTTCTGGTGGAATCAGTTCGTGTTTTGCAAAATGATGCTCTGATTGTTGAGTTTGCAGGCCAGGGAGGCGGGGATACCAAGTATTTCTGGTTCGAAGCCCAGCCTCTAGGTGGTTCGGACAGTGGAGAAGAATCATGATCAGAAAAGTTGTGTTGTTCATGTTATTTGCCCTGGTAGTGTCGGGTTTTTGCGCGGACAGCAAGACCTACACCCTTCTGGAATTCAGGTTCTTTGAAGGTTTTCGTGACCAGTCGGATCCTCCGGAGTTCATTGTGCACACTGTCGAGCTGGACCCTGGTGCGGCCAAGGCAAGAGAGAACGAGGAGCGGTCAATCAGTGACATTTTCCAACTGGACCGGGTTCGTTATCTCTCCTCCCTGGAACTGTGGCTGCCGGCACTGGTGCGTCAAGCTCAGCGTCATCAGGTGACGATTCATGAGCGTCAGCTGAGTCTGAGTTTCGAACCACTAAGCGGTCAAAGTGACCGTTTCAGGTTGATTGTTTCGCTCGATCCTCCGCAAGTGCCCAAGACTGAGATTCTGCTGGATACCGTTGTCATATTGCCACAGCAGAAGGGAGCGGTGCTGGGTTTCAAAGACAACCGGAAACAGATCTACTTTATTTCCCTGGGGCGGAAAAAGAATGTGGAATTGGGCTATGATCGCATCATTGATGGCAAGGCGGTCCGTTTTCCCCGTTTGTTGAAGATGGTATCGCCGAATTATCCGCTCAGTGTCCTGAAAAAGGGTGTGGAAGGAATGGTGGTGGTTGAAGGAACCACCGACACCCAGGGAAGACCAATTGATGCCAAAATTCTTGTCGGACCGGAGGATTTGGGTGATGAGGTCATCAAAGCCGTTCGGCAGTGGGTGTACAGACCGATGAATGTGGATGGTGTGAACGAGCCCACCCGTTTTCTTTCGGTCTGCCATTTCTTCATTCGGGAATCCGGTCAGGAAATGCCGGCTCAGGAAACACTTTATGCTTCTTTCGATCAGTTCTGGGGGCAGCATGTCAAGTCGGCCTGGCCTGATCCGAAAGTCGAAGGGGCTGTCAGCTTGGGCATTAATCAACGTCTGATCGAGATGCTGATCATAGAGGGACGCAGGGAGGGACCATAGATCAGCAGGGATGTGAGAAGAGGGACAAACCGTATCGCAAGGATCTGACTCGGAAATCGTGATGCAAGGATGAAACAATAATGGAGGACTATAAAAAATGAGAAAAGAGATTTTTGTTCTGGTTTTGCTTTTCTGTGTTGTTTGGGTACTGGCCGGAGCGGAAGACAGCCCTCGGAAAGGCAATTGGAATTTTCAGCCTGAATGTGTCTGGAGTGCGGTCGATTTCAACGGAGAATTCTGGGGAAAGCCGCTGTCGATTCTGATTTTGAGCAATGGCAATGTGGCTGTCTATGACACCCGATTGGACAAGAATATCCTTCTGGATCCGAAAGGTACATTTCTGACTGTGTTCGGGGCCAAAGGAGAAGGTCCCAGGGAGGTCAAACGGCAGAGTTTCTGGTTTGCAACGGACGAAATGGTGATCATACCCGATATGGGGGCGGTTCACTATTTCAACGAACAGGGGACTTGGGTCGAATCGAGAAAAGTGTCTCCCATGCCACCACCACGGGGATTTCTGGACAAAAATCATATGATCATGGTGCCACGGACGGTTTTTGAAATCGGAGGCGGGAAAGGGTATTTTTCGGTTGTCGATCTCAATGATGATGCCAAAAGCCTTGATCTGTTCGAAATTTCGGACCTCTTTAAAGGAGGTTTTGCCCAGGTGGGTGAGGATGTGATGGATGTGTTGGTCCCCGGCCTCAGCCCCATGGTTGAAGTCGGGATATCTCAAGATTTTATCGTCTACGGATCAAGCAGTCAGTATAATCTGATCATTGTCGATCCTCAGGGCAGGAAAACCGGAAGTTTCGGTATTGATCGCAAGAAAACACCGGTCAGCCATGCACGAATTGCTGAGCATCTGAAGACCATGGGCCTTCCGGAAGACAAGATCATGCCTCTGGCCAAATCCTTTCCGGAGGAGCTGGTTTGCTTCGAGGATATCCAGATTGTCGGTAACCGGATATGGGTGCAGCAGCCCCGTCTTGATCGTCACTACGACACATTGACATACGACATTTTTTCCACTGAAGGTGTATACCTTTACCGTGCCGACATGCACTTGCCGGAGGGTGAATTCCTGAAATCACCCTTTAAAAACCATTTCATCCGGGGTGATCGAATGGTGGCGGTGGTGGAGAAGGAAGACGGAAGCCTGAATGTCGCCTGTTATCGCATACGGATTCCGGAATGACGGGTTGATTGATTCACGGGGCCTTCCCGGGAAGGCCCCGTTTTTCTCATGCTTCGCGACGCCGGATAACGGTGGCTTCGTTGGCTCTGTACCAGAGGGTGTTGCGAGTTTCGATGCCCATCAGATCCTCGTAAAGGGCGTTGAAGAAGAGAAAGTCAGGCTCCTCCGGATCTTTTGACTGCTGGTCGGCAATCTTGTTGGAAAGATCGCGCAGAGAAGCTACGTGATCTTTGAACAGCTCGAAAAGCTGCCCGTAGTCGTAACCGGTACAATCGCGGCAGCTATGCAGGTACGAATAAAGTGTCTCGAGCAGTTCCTGATAGGCGGCGGCCTGGGACGACATCCCGATGTACTCGTCCCGCTTGGCCTGCAGGTGACCGCGCTTGAGGTAGATTTCCGTTTCCTGGTAAGCCAGGTCGTAGATGATGGTCTGTTGAAGATCCATTGATGACCCCCTTCCTTTGATTTGTTTTCCGGGTATTAAAACCCGTTATCTAATCCCCCAACGTTTCTTTTGAAGAATTGAAACGTTACGAAATTCAAATATGCTAATTTAGCTTACAAGACAGGCCTTTCCTTGTCAAGGGCCACGGCGAATTAAGTGAACTTTTTTGCCGGAATCTACTTCTTGGCGCCGGGAACACGAATGTTGCGACCCTCTGGGATGGGGATCTTGAAGCGCTTGATGTGATTGTAGATGGCCAATCGGGAAAGGCCGAGATATTCGGCTGTCCGCTTGATGTTCCAGCCTGTCTGAGCCAGGGTTTTGGCGACATGCTTGGCGACCATGATTTCCATGGAATCCGGCGGTGCTTCTTCGGTAATCAGCTCTGGAGGAGGTTCTGCTAACTCGATTTGGCGAATGCCCAGCAGATGGCACAGCCGTTCCATATTCTCCCAGGTCAGGCCGTTCTGGCCCTTGAAGAAACGGGAAAGGGACGGTTTGGCTATACCGGTCTGATTGGCGATATCGACCAGTGAAAGTTTGCGAAGTTCTTTAATTTGAGTGGCTTTGCGTATCAGTCTGTTTTCGGTTTCTGTTGGCATGTCATTATTATAGTATAAGATTGGCCGGAAAGTAAAAAAAATTTCTATTTTTATGAAAAAATGATTGCTTCCCGTAAGGTGATAACTGCTTGAGACCTGTTCCGGGATATGGTAAGGTGCAAATATGAAACAAGAAGAAAATTTTTTGCACCAGGGAAGATCCTGGAATGAGATCGAACTGTGGAAGGAGGTCAGCAAAGCGGAGTGGAACGATCCTTTGTGGCAAATGAAGAATTCCATCCGTACAGTCGATCAGCTGAAAAAAGTCATCAAGCTCAACCGGAACCAGGTACAGGAGATAGAACGGACGGTCAGCACTCTTAAGTCCCAGGGTAAAGAGCCGTTACGCATCACTCCCTATTACGCCAGCCTGATACAGGCTGATCCCTTTCATCCCAAACTTCTCCCGGGGGAAAAAGGACGGTATCGGCTGGATCCGATCTTCTGGCAGAGTGTGCCCACTCCGGCCAACCTGCTGTTCCCCAATACCGGACTGGAAGCGGCCATGTCGGAGGGCGAAAGAAGTTTCGGCGCCGCTTATCAGCGCTACCCCAACCGGCTGGCCCTGCTGGTTGCCGAAAACACCAGTTGCGCCTCTTATTGCGTGCATTGTCAACGGGCCAAATCCCTCGATGGTACTGTCGAGGTGAATCGTACGGAAATTGATCGCGGCCTTTTTTACATTGCCTACAACCCAAATATCGACGAGGTGTTGGTCACCGGGGGCGATGCCCTGATGATCAGCCGTTCCCGTCTGCAGTACATCCTCGAGGAACTCAGCCGCATTCCTCACCTGCGGGTCATCCGCATCGCCACCCGGGTG
>CAYMND010000292.1:0-4266 GCA_964391685.1 uncultured Clostridia bacterium
AGGCTCCGGTTTTGCTGATGAGTCCGAGATCAACACCGAGATCAATGACGTCTCCTTCCCTGGAAAGACCCTCTCCGAACAGAAGATCGACTTCAACCGATTTGAAGGGTGGTGCCATTTTATTCTTGACGATTTTGATCCGGGTGCGTCCGCCGACGATATCGGTGCCGCTCTTCAAAGACAATACTTTTTTGACTTCCAGCCTCATGGAACTGTAAAACTTGAGCGCACGGCCTCCAGTCGTGGTCTCCGGATTGCCCACGAACATTCCGATTTTTTCCCTCAATTGATTGATAAAAATAAAAGAAGTCTTTGATCGGGAAACAATTGCCGTCAACTTGCGCAGTGCCTGACTCATCAACCGAGCCTGTAAACCGACATGGGTATCTCCCATATCTCCTTCCAGTTCAGCTTTCGGCACCAGAGCTGCGACACTATCCACAACGATCACGTCCACGGCTCCAGAGCGCACCAGAATCTCGGCGATTTCCAGGGCCTGCTCTCCGTAATCCGGCTGTGCCACATATAGCTCGTCGATGTTCACTCCAAGCTTAGAAGCATATACGGGGTCCAATGCATGCTCGGCATCAATGAAAGCAGCTGCGCCTCCCGTTTTTTGTACTTCAGCAATGATATGAAGCGCGATGGTGGTTTTCCCCGACGCTTCAGGGCCGTATATTTCGATCACTCGACCTCGCGGCACGCCTCCGATTCCCGTTGCCATATCAAGAGAAAGACAACCGGTTGATATTGCCGGGATCTTTACGATATCAGAGCTGCCCAGCTTCATAATGGACCCTTTACCAAACTGTTTTTCGATCATTGCAACAGCGGTATTCAGAGAATTTGATTTCTGTGTCTGTTCTGACATTTTGGCCTCCTGGACCGTCAGCCTTCGCTGACCAGATACTGAATCTTTTCGAATTCGCTATCCTCGGTGCGATAGGTTTCAATCAGCTCTTTCAACGAATTCAACATATTGATGATATCCTGTTCGATCTCATGACGCTTGAATTGCAAAGTGCGGATTTCCTCTCGAAGTTCACGCTGACGCTGCTGAGTCTGATTGATGATTTCTTCCGCTTTAATCTCTGCCTCCCTGACAACCAGCTCACCTTCTTTTTCGGCGTTTACCCGAATATCCCTGGAAAATTTCTGCGCGGAAACCAAGGTGTCGCGCAAAACAAGTTCTCGGTTTTCGAATCGATTGATTTGATTTTTACACAGCTCGATCTCTTTTTTCAATTGCTCCTTTTCAAGCACTTCATTTTCAAGCGTCTCGGCTATGGAGACAAGGAAACTATGGACCTCCTCTCGATCAAAGCCCTTCAGTTTGACAGAAAATGTCTGTGAAGCAATCTCTTGAGGAGTTATCTTCATTTTTTCCTCCTTATGCGACAGCCAGATGAAAGATCAGCCTGACCGCAACATTTTTACCCAGGTATAACAACAAAAGCACAATCATCGGAGAAATATCGATCCCCGAAACAATTGCAAAAGGAACAAAACGGTGAACGAGACGGAGAACCGGGTCGGTCAGCCGCTTCAGGTATTGAATCAAGGGATTGTACGGCAACGGACCAAGCCATGAAAGAAGAGTGCGAACAATGATCAGAAAGCCGTAGACACTGACCGCCCAATCAATGATTGTGATCATTGAACGCCAAAAAAATGACATCGGTTACCGCCTCCCGAACAGCGCAGTGCCGATTCGCACCATGGTTGAGCCTTCCTCAATGGCCACCTCAAAATCCTGGCTCATGCCCATTGAGAGGTGTGCAATCTTCACAGACGGCATTTTTTTACCGTTAATCTCATCGGCAAGCGTTTTCAGACTACGAAAATAGCTTCGACTATCCTCCGGATCATCCGAAAAGGGAGGAATGGCCATCAACCCTTTGATGACAACTCGATTCATGGTGGAAATATACGGGAGAGCTTTGACCAAGCCATCGATAGTGAAACCGGATTTGTTCTTTTCCTCTCCGACGTTGACTTCGAGAAATACATCCACCGGATCAGAGATTCTCTTCTGGATGTGTTCGATGTTTTTCACGCCGTCAACTGTCTGGATCAACTTAAAAGAGCGCAACACCTTGTTGATTTTATTTTTCTGTAATTTTCCAATGAAATGCCAATCGATATCGAGATCCGACAATTCTGTCTGGTGAATATCCGCCTCCTGCGTACGATTCTCCCCGAAAAGACGAAGGCCTGCGGCATAAGCCTCTTTGATGCTCGCGGAGCATTGGTCTTTGACAACGCCCATGAGCTGCACTTCAGCCGGATTGCGCTTGGTCCGAAAACATGCTGCTTCGATACGCTGTTGAATCAGTTGAAGGTTTTCACCAATGGACATTCTGCCCCTCCAAACCAAATGAGCAACGCTTCAGAAAGATAGACACTTTTTCAGAAACGATGACAATAATCGTAAAAAGAGAGTGTCTGTGCCGCCGTGCCAGCAGAGAGAAACCAAAACGGTTCACTAACAAACCAGCACGGTCAACATATGATATAAACATTACACCGCCTCTCCTGATCAGATCAACAGTCATCCGGGATTCCATATATTGGAATTATACCCCAACTGACGATTCGTGTCACTTAACCTCTTGATTTATTGCCTGGTGTTTTGATAGCATAATGCCATGAACGCCGACAACACACGAAATATTGAAGAACCCCCCACAGAAAAATCGTTTTTTGCGCATATGACAAGTATTGTCACATCACCAGTGAACGCAGTATACGTTTTCATGAAATCACCAAGGCCCGCGTTCTTGAGTTCACTGTTCATTTCTGCATCCATCGTTCTACTCTCTTTCCTCCTACCAACCCTATTGAACGGATCCAAGGATGTTCTCCAGACCTCAAGCCTGTCTGAACATCTTACCCCAGAAGAATATTCTTCAATAATGAGTCTGAGTCCGATTAAGCGTGCTTTCGGTGCTTCTTTGTTTTCCTTTTTCTCATATCTCTCCATTCTGGTCCAGGGATTCATCGTTTATCTTTTTTTCGCTATCGCCCGATATCCAGGATTATACAAGGAGTACTTTTCCGCTTGTCTGGTTGTTTCCTTTTACGACACCATTTTTCCAATGATCCTTTCCCTCATATTCCCATTCATTCCATTTTCCTCTTTGAACCTGGCTTCTCTATTCCCGAATCTGAATCCCATGGCTCAGGCTTTTTTGCAACCGCTTGATCTCTTTGTCGTTTTTTCTTTAGTCATTCTTAGCGCCGGGACAGCCCGATTTGCCAACACGAAAACTGGAAGAACCACAAAAATTATGTTCTTTTATCTTATAATCAGAACCATTTTTTTCGGCTCCCTAAACCTTTTTTTCACTTGATTTACTTGCCTGTTCGGAAAAAATCATATAAGCTTATTGACTTTACATGACTCAAACAACGATGAAACTTGTTACCGTTAACCGAAAGGCCTACCATGATTACGAAATCCTGGAAAAGATCGAAGCCGGCATCATCCTTACCGGATCAGAGGTGAAGTCTCTTCGAGATAACCGCGTTAACCTGAAAGACGCCTTCATCGACATGAAAAACAACGAAGCTTTTCTGATCAACGCTCATATCAGCCCCTACCCGAATGCAAACATTTTCAATCATGAGCCGGAGCGGGTAAGAAAACTGCTTCTAAATCATGCGGAATTGAGAAAACTCGACAAAAAAGTGAAAACCAAGGGAGTTACGATCATTCCCTTGAGAATCTATTTCAATGAAAAAGGGAAAGCCAAACTCGAAATTGCTTTGGCCAAAGGAAAACGCCTTTATGAAAAGAGACAAGCAATCCGAGAGAAAGACATCAAGCGAGAAATGGAAAGGGAAGTCAAACGAAAATATTGACCTCCATCATTCCCAGCTTTCTAAAATCACTTTCAGGTGCTCGATGCGCAACCCAACCATTTTTTCTACAACCCAAATCGCTCCACCATGCCGCAGGCGGGATCCCACCTTGGGCATTTTACCAAAATGATAGATGAAAAACCCGGCAACCGTTGAATAATCCTTTCTTTCCTCGATATCAACCGGAAGATGCGTTCTGGCTTCGTCAATCGCCAAGTTGGCCATAACCCGGTACACTCTTCGACTGATTCGTTGAACGGGAGTAGAAATAAAATCAAGATCCCCCAGAATATTTTGAAAAATATCAGACTGAGTAACAATGCCCATAGTGTCTCCATATTCGTCGACAACAACGGCAAAATGGGTTTTCTTTCTTCTAAATTCCGCAAGTACATAGCGTAA
>CAYMND010000293.1:0-4256 GCA_964391685.1 uncultured Clostridia bacterium
GCATTACCAGTTATGATAAAAGGAAAATTGACGAAATGCTGCGTTATTATGAAAGTAAAGGCTGTAAAATTATTGGTTTGAATCAGCTGTTCTCAGCCCCGCACTTGCCCGACGTTTCATGTCGGGCAATGTACGGGACGTGATGGAATGGTGCTATTTTCCCTCTACCTTCTCCGGGATATCGAAAAGATCAGCTTCTTTTTTCTGCAGGCCTTCCGCAGACCATTTGGACAGGTAGAAAAGATAAGGTGACTGGGACGAACGGGCCAGAATTTCACTTGCCTCGTCGTTGGCTGGTTTGTACAGGGTAAGGGTGTGAGTTGAGGCGGCAACGATTTCCAGTTCACATATGACCTCGCCCGTTTCAATCTCACCGGTTTCAAAACGATCGCAGCGCAATTCCTGCAGCTTGCCCAGAAGAGAATCGATGGCCTCTTTCTTGACTTTTTCCGAACGTTCCGGAATGGATTCCCAGCTCACCGCTTCCTCGGGAACCGGTGCAGGTGCGCCGGTCTTTTCGGTTGCCGCTTCGGCCACTTTCGTCTGGATCACATTTTTCTTGAATTCGAATTTCTGATCGGCTGTACCCAGTCTGATTCCGGTCACCTCGTTGCCATCGATCTTGAAGATCACCTTGTCGCGCCATTCGTCTATCTTGTATTCGAGATCGCTTCTCAGTGAACCCGCAGCCTGATAGATTTCCTTCTGATCCTTCAGACGGACAAAAGTATGGCGGTACGTACTGGCTCCCTTGCCGAAATCGATCTGGCGGACCAGTTTGTCCCCTTTGTAAAGAGAGACTCGGATTCTTTTATCGGCAGACAGATCGTATATCGCCTCGTTGCCGGAACGGGAAATCAATTCTTCCAGTTTCAGCGACCCCACGGCATCGACGGCCTTCTGCACCTTTTCCTTGTCGGTTGGAAAGCCCTGAGGCGACAGGACCCATTGACCGTCGCGATTCTCCAGGGTGACGGTTTCATCGGTCTTCTCCACTACCAGCCGGGTGAGCCCCTTCTGATCCATGGGTTCCAGTATCGGTACGGTGTAATGGGTATGCTGATTGCTCTGCAGCAGAAGGAAAACCAGGGCCGCCGCTATGACGGCCAGTATGATGATCACTTCTTTGGTCAGTTTTTTGGAAGCCATTCTGTCTCCTCCTCTACTTTTTGCTGAATTCAGACTGAATCCAGTTTTTCCGGCGCTGCCTTCTGAAATAGACGAACAGCCCCAGAATGATGATCAGAGCCGGTAAACCCACGATATTGAGTCCCTTGATGAAGAACTTGCCCTTGGGTCCGACTTCCTTCAGAGGATTGAACCGCTGGTTCTTGCTTCGCATGACTGCGATATCCTCGCGTCCGTTCAGCTTGTCGAACATATTGATGATGAAATCACGATTGGCAAGATCCGGACTGCCGAGCACCATATCCTCGATCATACTGGAGGAAGGCATGATGAAAATCCGAGCCGGCTTGCCCTGTTTGAGTCTTCCCTGTTCGGTACTGACCGCTGAAGGAAGCACCGGCTGATTTTCTTTTACGGTTTCCTTTTCGGCATCGCTCTTTCCTTCCTCTCCGGCAGTTTCTTCCTTCTTGGGCTTCTGCGGAATATCCTTGTCGGCGAAATAACTTGGGAAAGCCCCTTCCAGCATATAAGCCAGATCAAACTGGGAAAACTGGTCTGATTCGGCAGGTGGCTGGATGAACATGGGCATCAGGTTGATCCTTCCGCTCATTTCCCATGATTTCGGAGAACTCTTCATCAGTCTGGTCAGTTTCAGATTGTATTTCTTCAGTGTTTCCTCATTGCTTTCGAGAGGTGACATTTTAAAACCGATGAGCAGCTTCAGGTTTCTGAGAACATCCACATCATGATTGATCTGCTCGTTCTTGATCAGTGGCGCGAAGTAGTACTTCATCGGAGCCCGGTTCATGTCTCCCTGATCCTCGTAGCATTCCTGATCCATCACATAGGACCGCTTGATGGTGATGCCGTAGTGATTGAGCAGCTTGTCCAGTCCCGTATTCAGCGGAAGATAGGTCGGCTGGTTGTATCCGCCTCCATACGGATTGTTCTGCTGCTGAACTTCCTTGAAAGCGTCAACGAACAGTGCCAGGGAACCTCCCTTCATCAGGAACTGGTCGATCTGGTAGAGTTCCCAGTCATTGAATTCCTCTTTGGGACCTGCGAGGATCAGTGTGTTGATACCGCTCGGGATTTCATCCTTCTTCAAATCCACATTCTTGATCTCGTAGCTCTCTTCAACCAGTTCGCCGAACGCCTTCAAACTGGGAATGTTCTGCTGCATCATCTGCAACTGCGGAGGAAGCGAGGAACTCAGCATGGATGTTCCATGGGAACTCAGGTAGCCGATGTCCTGATTGACATTGATCAGACGGTCGAGATTATCGGTGATGAAATCATCTATGGCCTTCTCTTCAACGAGACTGAACTGTTCCACAAGTCCCTGACTGGTCAGCCCCATGCTTTTCTGCAGGAGCGGGATCTCTATCTTCTTGTCCTGATACGAAAGACCCAGAGCGACCGTCCCCTGCCCGGCGGAAATCTTGTTGCCGGCTGGATCGAACAACTCGTTCCAGCGAAGCATGTAGTTGGAGAAACGTTCACCGGAAACAGGATCGGTCGAAGGATCCGTCATGACAAGTTGAAGCTGGCCGTAACATTTGGCGTTGACACGATCCACTACGCGCTGCATCAAGGCGGGAAGTGAGTCGAGGCCTTTCAATTGGATCATCGGTGCAATCTGGGAGAGATTCTGCGAACTGGCCAGGGTTACGATCACTTTACCCTCGAGATTGAGCAGAGCGGATATCTTGTTGCTCATTTTCCGGATCGTCGAGGTAATCTTGTATTCAAGGCCATCTGTCGAATTAATGGCCGGTAGCTTTTCCACCACATCGCCGTGAACCATGACCATGCCCATATAGGCCCGCATCGCCTTCACCTGGTCCTTCTCGATGACGTTGACCTGAACGGGGTAGATTCCATATTCTTCGGCTTTTTTGCGGTTTTCGTCAACCTGCCCCGTCACATCGGTTTCCGATGCCGTGACATTGTAGAAATTGTAATTGAAATCCAGACGATCCTTCACGTGCTGACTGTATTCGGAGAGCAGGTCACGAAGATAGCGCTCGATGTTGTTGTATGGAGCCGGCAGATTGCTGGAGAAGAAAACATGTATCGTCAGGGGTTCACGCAATGACTCGACGGCTTCCACACTGGCCCTGGAGAGCGAATAGAGACCGTTGGAAGTCAGATCCGCTCTGAAAAAAAGCTTGATTCCGGCCAGATTCACCAGAAGGATCATCAACACGTACAGGATAAACTTCATATATTTGAACGAGAGTTGCTCGCTTTTCTTTTTCATCATGTGATACTCCTATTTCTTCTCTTCCATGACCAGATTGGCCCCGTAAAGTGCAATGAATGTGACAGTCAGGAAGTACAGAATGTCTCGACTGTCAATAATCCCCTTGGCGATGGTTTCAAAGTGGAACTGGGCACTGAAGTATTGAAAGAAGCCCACCAGGTTGACCGGGAGAAAATAAAGGAGGAAATTGATCAACTGGGTGAGGAGAAAACAGATGGTCATGCCGATGATGAAGGCCACCACCTGATTGCGTGTCAGGGTAGAAGCAAACAGTCCGACAGCCGTGAATGCGGCGGCCAGCAGCAGGGCTCCGAAATAGCCTCCGATGACCGGTCCCCAGTCCAGATCCCCGATGAAAGAAGTCGAGACGGCATAAATGAGTGTCGGGCTGAGCATAATTCCGATAAAAGTGACTGCCGCCAGGAATTTCCCCATGATGATGTCCCGGAAGCTGACGGGAAGAGTCAGCAGCAGTTCGTACGATCCCTGATTGATCTCTTCCGAAAAGAGGCGCATGGTGATCGCCGGTATGATAAACGAAAAAGTGATCGGCAGCAGAGAGAAGAAACGGCTCAGGCTGGCCTGCTGCTCCAGGAAGAAAGTGGCGTAGAAAAGCCACCCGATGATGGCCAGAAAAACCGAGATGACGATGTAGGCGATGGGTGAGTAGAAATACCCTTTCAATTCTTTGAAGAAAATGTCTCTGGTCTTGTTCATGCGTTCCCCCTTCCGGTCAGTTTATGGAAAATCTTTTCAAGGCTTTGCTCCTGATTTTGTTCCTTCAGATCTTTGACTGTCGCATCGGCCACCTTTTTGCCGCTGCTGATGATCACCAGTCGGTCGCATGTGGCTTCCGCTTCAC
>CAYMND010000294.1:0-4232 GCA_964391685.1 uncultured Clostridia bacterium
ACGGCCAGGGGTACGGAGAACATGACGATGAAGGGATCCCGCAGGGATTCGTACTGCATGGCCATGACCATGTAAACCAGCAGGATGGCCAGAATGATGCTCAGGAGCAGTTCGGCGAATGCTTTCTGTTGTTCCTCGAAATCTCCGGTGAAATTCACCTCGAAGTTGCGGGGAATGGGAATTCGCTTGATTCCGGCACGGATATCGGCCAGAATGGCGCTCAAGTCCCGATCTTCGATTTCTGCCGATATGGTCAGAACCCGTTCCCGATCGCGCCGCTCGATGGATTGAGGACCGCTGCGGGGGCTGACGCCGACTACATTGCGCAGGCTGATCTGCTGTCCGTCGCTGTTGGTCAGCGTGAGATTGAGGATGTCCTCCATGGTCAGGCTCTCGGCGTTCTTGACTTTGACCAGGATCCGGAACTCGTCCCCTCCTTCGCGGAAAGTGCTGGCCTGGCTGCCGGAGAGAACCGTCTCCAAGGTTTCTCCGATCTGCCGTACCGACAGTTTCATGTCGGCGGCTTTCTGCCGGTCAATGACCAAAAGCTCTTCCGGACGTCCCATATCGCGGCTCAGGCGGATGTCGGTGATCCCCGGGACCTTCTCGATGACCTTGCGGATCTGGTGAGCCAGGGCTTCACTGGTTTCCAAGTCGAATCCTCGGATCTCCACTTGAACCTTCTCTTCGTCACCGCCGCCGCGCAAGAAGAACATGCCACCTCCGGCTCTGGCCCTGATTACGGTGCCCGGGATTTTCTGCAGACGGTTGCGCAGATCGTTGGCGATTTTCTCGCTGGAGCGGGAACGTTCGGATCTCGGAGGCAGCTTGATGGTGATGTTGCCCTGATGGCTGCCGGAACTGCGCCAGTTGCCGCCAATGCTTTCCTCGATACTTTTCAGTTCCGGGACCTCCTGATGGATGATGGGCGTGATGGCCTGAAACTGCTCATCCATGACGCCCAGGCGGGTTCCGACTTCCTTTTCGACTGTGAGTCGTACTTCTCCCTCGTCTGTCGAGGGCATGAATTCACTGCCCACCAGTTTGATCAGGGCGATGCTGGCCACGAGCAACAGTCCGGTGGCCAGGAGAACCTTGAATCGGTTGTCCAGGGCGGCATGAAGAGTTTTTTTGTACCACTCCTCCATGGCATTGAACAGAATTTGGAAACGACTGACCAGGCGATGAACCGGTGTGTCCGACGGTTTGCTCCGGAACTGGGCCACCTTGAGGAATCGGCTGGAAAGCATGGGAACCAGGGTCAGGGACACCAGCAGGGAACAAATCAGGGAAAAGCTGATGACGTAGGCCAACTGCTTGAACATGATGCCGGCGATGCCCCGGACGAAAACCATGGGCAGGAAAACGGCCAGGGTGGTCAGCGTGCTGGCGATGACGGCCGAGGTGACTTCGCGGGTGCCGGCCGATGCGGCGTCTGCGGGCCTGGTTCCTCCTTCCTGGAGCCGGACGATGTTTTCCAGAACCACAATGGCGTTGTCCACCAGCATGCCGATACCCAGGGCCAGTCCGCCCAGGGTCATGATGTTCAGGGTGAAACCACCAAAATAGATCAGGGAGAACGTGGCGATCACCGAGATGGGGATGGTGATGGCGATGACCAGGGTGCTGCGGATGCTGCCCAGGAAAAAGAGCAGGACCACGATGGCCAGAAGTCCTCCGTACAGGGCGGTGGAACTGACGTTGGAGATGGCGTTTCGGATATATTCCGAGCTGTCGCGAACCGGGATAAATTTGATCTGCGGCCAATCCTCCTGGATTCTGGCGATCTCTTTCATCACGCCTTCGGCCACTTCGACCGTATTGGTGCCCGACTGTTTGTAGACGGCGAGGCGGGTTCCCGGAGTGTCGTTGATGCGGATGATGCGGGTGATTTTACGGAAGGTGTCGTCGACGTCGGCGATCTCCTTGAGCCGGATCGGCACGCTGTTTCTCGTAGCCACCACGGTTTCCCGGATTTCGTTCAGGTTGGTGAATACACCGGGCACACGAACCAGAATTTCGTAGTTGCCCCGTTCGATGACCCCGGCCGGCAGGTCGAGATTGCCCTGTTCGATACGGGAGATGATTTGATCCAGCGGCAATCCCAGGGACTTCACCTTGTCGGGGAGCAGGTTGATCTGGATTTCCCGCTGGTGACCGCCCCAGATGTCCACCGAGGCGACGCCCGGAGCGCGTTCCAGACGGTATGAGATCTGTTCATCGAGGATTCTGCGGGTCTGGATGGGGTCGAGGTTGCTCAGGGCGCCGATCATGAGAATCGGCATCTGGGCCGGGTCGAACTTACGCAGCATGGGACGGTCGATTTCTTCGGGCAGACGCGGAATGACCCGGTCCAGCCTTTCACGGGCGTCGTCCATGGCGGCATCGAGATCTGTTCCCCATGAAAACATGATGCGTACGCTGCTGCTGCCTTCGGAGGAAACGGAGTAGACTTCCTCGACACCCGGGACTGCGCTCATGGCTTCTTCGATCGGGCGGGTGATGATCTGCTCGATCTCTTCCGGACCGGTGTTTTCGTAACTGGCCGATATGCTGATGGTGGGATAACTGATTTCGGGCATCAGGTCGATGGGCAGTCGTCTCAGTGAAACGAAACCGATGATGATCACGATAAGGGTCAGCATGGTTACGAACACCGGGCGCTTAATCGAAAAATCAGAGAGGTTCATTCTCCTTCTCCGCTGCTGGACAAGGTGTCTTCCGGCAGGATTATCCGGCCTTCCCTCTCCAGAAGGTAGTGTCCCATCACCACCACGTGGCCAGTCAGATCGGCCGGTTTTACGATTTCCATCATTTCCTTCTCGATGATCCCGGGTTCAACCGGTTGGAACCTGGCGGTCTGAGTCGCCGCATCCACCAGAAAGACCCCCTGCACGCCGTCTCTCTTGGCCAGGGCGTTGAAAGGGACGATAATGATGTTGTCCCGTTTGGCGAACTCGATCTGGATGTTGACGAACATGCCCGGTTTCAGCAGCAGCTGCGGGTTTCCCACCTCGATCTCCACCCGGGCCTGTCGTGAAGTTTCCTGGAGCAGAGGGGCGATACGGGAGATTTTTCCGGAAAACTGCTTTTCCGGGAAGGCGGTACTGGTGATGAGGGCGGCCTGTCCGGCTTTCAGACGAAAATATTCCTGGTCGGTGACATTGATGACGGCGGTGAGCGGTTGCAGATCCACGATGGAAAGGATAGGGGTATTGACGGAGAGCAGAGCGCCCTCGTCAACAAATCGTTCCCCCACGTAGCGTACCGGGCTGCCCCGGTTCCATGAGGCGGTGATTCGGGTGTAGGAAAGACGGACCCGGGAATTGGCCAGGGCGGCTTCGCGATTGGCCAATTGAGCCTCGGCTACGTTGACCTGGGCCATTTGTGACTGGTATTGGGATTTCACCTCGTCCAGTTCCGCATCGGACTGAAATCCGCTTTTATGGAGAGCCTCTACCCGTTTCAGGTTTTTTTCGGCGATGATCAGGCTGCTTTTCGCTTCTTCCAGGGTGGCGGCGGTGACGTTGAGGTTGGCTTCTGCCTGGATAACTTCCTGTTGATATTCCTCGTCCTCCAGCACCGCCAGGAGCTGGCCGCTGCGGACCGAGTCGCCGATATCCACATGCAAATGCCGCAATCGTCCTGATATTTTCGGAGCGACCACCACCCTGGTTTTGGCGGTGAGGGTTCCGGTGTGGCTGGCGATATCCCGCAAGGAACCTCTGGTGATGGGCGCGATTTCCACGGCAACGGCCGTGTTCCCCCCTCCAGAAGCGGCTGAGGGCTTCAGCTTTTGATAGATTTTCCAGCCCAGGAAGATAACGATCATACTGACGATAACAATCATCACGTTTTTCATGCGGTTTGTTTTTGGTGTTTTGGCCATAACACTATTCATATGACACTCCCTCACCCCTGTCAACAACCGAAAGAGGTGAATGAACTATTCCCGTATGGGGAGAAAAAAAGTATGTGCCTGAACATCGAATCAGACTGTCATACAGTAAATCGTACTTCTTCATATTTCTGTCAGAAAGAGATAGCGTCCGTTTTTGTTACCTGAATTAATTAGACATCATTATTGAATTTATTATTCCAAGAAAGAGTTTTTTCAGACAACAAAACCGGTCAGCCAGAGACTGCGGAATGTGATTCCGCCGCTACAACCTCCAGGCGTAGCTCAACTTGAGAAACAGTGACCATTGTGAGCGTTTGAGGTCCTGAATGCT
>CAYMND010000295.1:0-4225 GCA_964391685.1 uncultured Clostridia bacterium
CGCTCCCTTTTCCATCAGCAGAAGAGCGAGCTCTTCATCGGAGTATTGGAGAGCCATGGATAACGGAGCCACGCCTTTTTCGGTCTTCGCCTGAATATCAGCTCCCTTTTCAATGAGCAGCCTGGCGTTTTCTACCATATTGTAACGCGCCCCCAGATGAAGAGGAGACCAGCCGGTCTTGCTGACCGTCGTGATTTTAACCCCCTTTTCAATCAATCGTTTGGCGATATCCGGTTGTGAAAATCCCAAAGCGAACATGAGGGGAGTCCAGCCGTCATCATCCTCTCCTTCCAGGCTTGCGCCAGCAGCCAGCAGGCGATCCACAACAGCCGTTTCACCCGCCTGCAAGGCGGCCATCAGCGGCGTTCGTCCCTTTCCGTCACAGGCATCCACCGGCCGTTTGGCCTTTATATAGGCTTCAACCGTGATCATGTCTCCGTTTTCAGCCGCTTTGACCAGGTTTTTATCTTCCCGCCGAGGTCTCTGCACTTCTTCTTTTACATTGGGGACAAAAATGTCCATCTTTCCGTCGGCCTTCCGCAATTCCGCAGGTATCAAACGGATTGCAGCCATCCAGGCACTTCCCTGTCGGTTCAATTTTTTCGGACTCAACTCAGAATCTATCGTAAAACGATAATCATAAAAATCCAGCGAATCCCCACTGCAATCCAGGGTTACTTCCCCGATATAACATACAGTGTTTTTCCCCAGAACGAAGGGGTGCCCCAGCGTATACCACCTCCCGCGGCTGAACAGAGAACGGATTTCACAATCACCGGGTGTGACTTGCAAAACAAAATTCCCGTCATTGTCGATATCGATCTTCACCACTTCTTCCGCTTTACCTTTCCGAACCAGAGACAGACGGGCAGGAATTTGCTCTTTCATCGCCTTTCCCTTCATTTTCCATTTCAACGAGCCGAAAACGACCGCAGAATAGTCTTTATGACTGAACCTCCCTTCTTTCATAACAGAAACAAACGGCGGCCCCTTTTCCTCCTCCGCCTGCAGAAACGGAAGCGACAGCAGCACAACCAGAATCCAAACCCAAACACACGTTACTTTTCCTCTTTCCATCGGCCGTCTCCTCATTCGTTGGTATTGACCTGGACTACTTGTATGCAAACAGTCTGACCATTGTGAAAAATATACTACTCCAGCCATCCAATTTCCAGTTTATGCTATCATCTGTCATCAGAACGTGGCCACGGATGCGGCAGAAGAACTCCTCTGAAGAATTTCCGCCACCAGAACCGTCAGGGTGACCGGATTCGGCGTCCGATCGATGGGAGTCTTCTTCCAGATGACGGTGTCGCCGCCGGGGGAAAAGGGCTGCGCCGTGCCGACGATTCGGGTAGCGAATGCCGAAAGGCCCTGGGAAGCCTTTTTGATCCGGGCTTCCGAACTGGAACGCGCATTCCGGGCGATCACCACATAACCACTGTCCAGAAAGACTCCTGCCAGCTCCGTCCAGGGCAGCAGATCTCTCTTCAGTCCGATCCCCTTTTCCGAAACCGAGATATTGCCGAAATTGAGGGCTTTACCGGCATCCAGATCCGCCTCCATCCTTTTCAGGATAAAAGGCGTCGCATTCTCGTGAATCAAGCCGGTCAACTCCTCTATCCCCTGCAGCTTTTCGCTGAACTCGATACCCGAAGTCCATCCCGGTATCTCCAATCGGCAACGCCGTCGATGAACGGTTCGTAACCCGTTGACATACTGGTCACGGAAATCCTGCCAGATCTTTTGGACTTCCGACCAGCGAAACTGCTTGTTCCCGGTATCCGGCCAGGTACAAACGATCCCTTCCGTGAACAGAACCACCCAGAGTCTTCCGTTCTTCTTCTCCTGCTTGTCGATTCGCCATACGAACAGGGCCGAAAGAGTGATTATGACAAAAAACGGCAGGATAACAGCAACCGGTCCGTCTGCCCTTCCGGTGCCGATCACCGGTACGACGGCCAACGGAGCGATCATCAGAGCCAGCAGAACGGAAGCGATTTTCCAGCCGAGATATCTGTGGGACCGGGCAGAAAAGAAATGGGTCAACTCCCCCATTCCATACTCTTCGGCCGATCTACCGCCGACTTTCATGTCCGGCGAAAAGGACTCTGGTTTTTCCGGTTTTTCCAGCAGCAAAAGAATCGGTACATAGGGAATCCAACTGAGAAAGAACCAGGCAACGGCACTCTCCCGTTGCAGATCTCGGACAGCGTAACGGCTGGCCATGATCGGCACGACAAGCAGTGTCCCCAGCATCGTAACCGTAAGTGTTCCCTCCCGATTCCCCGTCAGAGCCAGAATCAGTAAAAAGACCAACACCGCCAAGACCGTCATTCCCAACTGTTTTCTACAATTCATCATCATCTCCTTCATAACAGAAAACGAATGCCGACGGAAATTTTAATCAGGGAGTCCAGGTCGTCCTGATCCCAGCCGAAGGCATTGGCGATATAGACCAGGTCGCCATCGACCGCCCAGTGTTCGTTGAATTTGTAGAGCAATCCAGCCGACATGGCGATTCCCTCGATATTAGAAGAATCTCCACCCCACCATTCATACATGGCCACCGTCCCGTAATGGAATCCGATACGGGGTCGGTACGACCGTTCCTTTCCAGAGGGGTAGATTCGCAGTCCGATGGAATATGCGCTGCCGGCACTGCTGAAACCGCTGCCGATCAACAGGCTGCTGTACCGATGAACGCTCTGACCCAGATTCCCCGGTAACAGTGGAGAAAACTCCAGGTTGACTCCGACTCCTCCGTAGGGAATCCCCATTCCAAACCCCAGCTGCAGAAAAGAGGGGCTTCGTTCACCTTCTCCGCCGGAAAACTGTTCCGCATAAGGGGATCTGAATCCGTATCGGATACCCAGGTCGAACCTGAATCGGCCATCGATCAGATCCGGATCGATTTCGTCGTAAATGTGAAACAGCCACAACAGGTCACCACGCAGCGAAAACCCTTGACCGATATCGATACTCAGACCGGCGCCGGCGCTCAGTGCTTCGACACTGTCGTAATCGTCCCCGTCCCATTCATCCGGTATACGATCCACTTTTCCGTAAAAAAAAGAAAGGTGAGGAACAATAGTTCTCCTGCGCCTCATCGGATAGATGTGGGCCCCGATGGCGAAAAGAGGAGCGTCGTGCTTGTACCCGACGCCCATGGTGAATCCGAAGTAGTCGCTTAGGTGGTGCAGCTTCCCAGGCAGCAACGGGTTGACCTCGACCTTGAATCCGATGTTGCCGAAGGGTATTCCGTACCCGGCTGACAGAATGAACCATCTCTCATCACTCTCTTTACCGGCAGTACATTCCACCAGGTCGGTCATCGATGAAAACATGGCAATGAACAAGAACAGAGTTGAAATCATATTTTTCATTCAAATCCCTCCTTCCCTCAGGAATTGAGAAAATCCCGTTTTGAAATGACCATCAACTGGTGGGCGCAGTGTCTTCGGTGCAGGAGCAGCCGGGCCTTCTGTCCACACTCGATGGAATCCCACAACAGTGACCAGATTACAGCGAGTTCATTCTCCCGAATCCTTCCGACCCCGTAACACCAGATCGAGCGTTCACCGCTTTCGGTCCACCAGGTAAAGCCCATTTCCAGCAGTCGTCTCTTGGCCGGAGGCCAGCTGGTCTTGCCAATCCAGACGGCAAATTCCAGATTGCCGGCTACCTTGTTGAACCGGTTTACCTGAGTTCTTCTGATTGCCTCTGGCATGACCGCCAGAAGCAGTGAAAGCAGAGGCAGGTGATGCATGTTCAAACGGTTTCCCTTTTCCATGCCCTTCTACTGCAAGGGAAATGCCAAAATTTTGGAAAACAGTTTATGTTTTATTATTGGGATTTTACAGTCAACTTCTCAGGACTCCCCGATCACTGACATATCTCAATGGGTAGTCGGCATACCCCGCAGGGTATGGAGAGCCTGATCAATCAGACGGAAAGCTGTACCCGGACCTGAAAAATCTCCGGTCTTCGATCCATCTGTTTACTGAGCAATGAGGCCGCCAGATCATTGATCCGCAGCGGAAGATCGGTTCTGAGCCGACCGACGGGTACCGGTTCCGAATCCAGAACCTGTTTCATGACCTCGATCGGTGTGTCGGCCGGAAACGGCTTCTCCCCGGTCAACATCTCGTAAAAGATCACACCGAGAGCGTATATATCCCCTTTCTCGCTGCAGATCTGCCCGCTGATCCGCTCCGGCGGCATG
>CAYMND010000296.1:0-4219 GCA_964391685.1 uncultured Clostridia bacterium
AAATTGAAAAACTGATTCAAAAATACAAGGAAATGGAGCTGGTCAAAGACAACGAGGCCCAGCGATACAAAATACTGAAAAAAGCCGGAGAAGGCGGCATGGGGGTTGTCTACAAGGCCGAAGATACCGTCCTCAAGCGCGTGGTTGCCTTGAAAATACTCAACAACAGCCTCATCAAGGACAAACGCAGTCTGGAACGTTTTTACACCGAGGCCCGTTCAACCGCCTCCCTGTCCCATGCCAACATCGTCACCGTATACGATGTGGGACAGATGAACAACGACCATTTCATCTCCATGGAATTCATCGAAGGCGAAAACTTCATGAGCCTGATCAAGCGAAAACAGATGTTCAGCGTACCGCAGCTGCTGTTCATTATGATCAAAGTACTCAAGGCTCTCGACTATTCCCACCGGAAAGGGATCATTCACCGGGACATAAAGCCCCACAACATCATGATCACCAAGCAGAAAGAGATCAAGATCATGGACTTCGGTCTGGCTGTCATCCGCGGAGATTTCAAGAAAGGTGAAACCGGTGTCATCACCGGGACCCCGTATTACATGTCCCCTGAACAGATTCAGGGCATCAAAGTCGACCACCGCACCGACATCTATTCCACCGGAGCGACCATATTCCATCTGGGCACCGGCCGCGTTCCCTTCAAAGGTGAGAATATTTTCTACCAGCACCTTTTTGAACCGCTACCCAAGATACAGGAACTGCGAAAGGACATTCCGGAAAAACTGATCGCCATCATCGAAAAATGCATGGAAAAGAAACGTGAAAACCGATTCCAAAGCGCTCAGGAAGTACTGAACGAAATCAAGACTATAAAAACCTAAAAAAACAGGAGAATGATGCCATGGATTTCTCTCTATCCGACGAACAACTGGAATTGAAAGACCTGACTAATCAGTTCGCCGCCCAGGAAATGCGGCCGGTGGCTGCCGAATACGACGAAAAAAATGAATTTCCTTACCCGGTAATGGAGAAAGCGTTCGAAATGGGCTTTCTGACTTCCGGAATTCCAATGGAATACGGCGGAACCGGTTTTACCCAGCTTCAGAACGCCATCTGCTGTGAAGAGCTCGCCTGGGGATGTACCGGCATGTATACCTCCATGATGGCCAATACACTGGCGACCCTTCCCATCACTCTTTTCGGCAGCGAAGAACAGAAAAAAGAGTTCCTGACTCCACTGACCGAAAAAATGACTTTCGCCTGCTTCGGACTGACCGAACGGGAAGCCGGTTCAGACAACTCGGCCATCCGTACCTCCGCCGTACGGAAAGGCGAGGAATATATCCTCAACGGTTCCAAAACATTCATAACCAACGGAGGTGTCTCCGAACTCGGTGTCATTTTCGCCTCCACCGACCGTTCCCGCGGCGCCCGGGGATTGTCCGCCTTCATCGTACCGATGAACACTCCCGGAATCACCGTAGGCAAGAAGGAAAACAAGATGGGCCACCGGGCATCGAACACGGTGGAACTCTATTTCGACGATGTACACGTTCCGGCGAAAAACATCATTCGAAAGGAAGGGTACGGTTTCATCGTGGCCATGAAAACTCTGGACTACGCCCGGCCGGCAGTAGGCGCAGGAGGCATCGGAGTGGCCCGTGCAGCCTATGAAGAGGCGTTGAAATATTCCCAGACCAGAATACAGTTCGGCAAACCCATCTCGCAGTTCCAGATCAACGCCTTCAAACTGGCCGATATGGCCATTGAGATCGATGCGGCCCGATTGATGGTTCACCGCTCGGCCTGGATGCTCGACAACAGTCTCAAAGCCTCCAAAGAATCCGCAATGGCCAAGGTGCTGGCCACCGATGTGGCCATGAGAGTGACCACCGAAGCAGTTCAGATCATGGGCGGCTACGGTTACATGAAAGAATACCCTGTAGAGAAGATGATGCGCGACGCCAAGCTTCTGCAAATCTACGAAGGCACCAACGAAATACAGCGCCACGTAATTTCACTGGAGATTCTGGGGACAAGCAAATAAGAGCAGACAACCAAATGAGCAGCCAAACCGCCGACATCATCGTTATCGGAGGAGGTATTTCCGGACTCTCTTCAGCCTACCAGCTGAGTAAACGCAATGCCAAGGTACTGGTCCTGGAGAGACAGTTCCCGGCCAGTGGATCCACTGGCCGGTGTATCGGAGGCATCCGCGTCCAATTCTCCACCGAAGCGGCGATACGGCTGATGCAGGAAAGCCTGACCCAATTCAAAGCCATGGAGGACGAATTCGGTTTCTCGGTGGAGTTCGCCCAGGGAGGCTACCTGTTTTTGGCCCACAGTGAAGAAAGGCTGGAATCATTTCGCAAGATCTCCCTTATTCAGAAAAATCTCGGAGTCAATGTCAGTATTCTCTCCAATGACGAATGCAAGGCATTGGTTCCCGCAATGAATACCGAAGGACTGGCAGGCGGAGTATTCGGTCCTGAAGATGGACAGGCCTATCCTTTCAAGGTTCTGAAAGGGTATCTGGAGGGAATCCGGAAGAACGGTTCCCAGGTTCGCATGTTCAGCGAAGTGATCGAAATCCTGAAGCAGGGCGATCGAATCATCGGTGCCCGGACAGCCGACGGAGAATCTTTTTATTCCGACGTCATCCTCAACGCCGCCGGTCCCGATGCCGCCCGCATCGGTGAACTGGCCGGCATCACCGTTCCTGTTTCTCCGGAACGGCACGAGGCCTTCATCACCGACCGCCTGCCGCGGCTATTCGATCCGATGCTGGTTGATTACCGTTCAGACGGTTGCTACTTCCAGCAAATGGTCACCGGCCAGGTGATTGGCTGCTACACACCGGTACCGAACGTCCCCGGAACCAACCGTCAATCCACCATCGAATTCATGTCCGAAATGGCCAAAAGATCCGTACGACTGGTTCCCGAACTTCAGAAAGCCCACGTCATCCGTCATTGGGCGGGAAGCTACGAGAACACCCCGGACCTTAGTCCCATCATCGACAAGACTCCCCTGAAGGGTTTCTATCTGGCCTGCGGCATGTCAGGTCACGGATTCATGTTCGGACCAGCTGTCGGAAAGTTTGTCAGCCAGATCATTCTGGACGACAGTTACCCCTACGAATGGTCGGAATTCAAACTCGACCGGGATTTTTCAAGACTGGAACTCATGAAGTAAAAATGGGTGTTTTCTGGATCCTGTTGCGCCTCTTTTTCGTCGGCTTCATGGCTTACGTACTGTACAAACTGCTTTGGAAATCACCGGCCTCCTCTTCTGCGAAGAAGAGAACTGAAATACAGCCGGAACCAATGGAACGGGATCCGGTCTGCGGTGCATTCATCCCCCGCAGTCAGGCTGTTGTCGGGAAATACAACCGGGAGATTCTGCACTTCTGCTCCACAAAGTGCCGTGAAGAATTCGAAAAAAATCCGGAACGTTTTCTCAACTGATCATCCATCAAAAGACAGTGTATGCTCCGGTACCGATCTGTTTTACCTTTTTTCTTCACAGATTCGAAAAATTCTCCCAACACGCCAATGCTACGTTTCGCCCCTCTTTTTACAGTTTCTACAACACGCTGTCAACCGCCCGGGATCGAAACCTGCGCTTGACAATCATTGCAAAACATGAAAAATTACCCATGGGGCAATTTGAAGGAGGCGATATGAGCAAGATCCCGCGAGTTATACTGTTTGTTGTAATCTTCGCCCTCATGGCCATGTTTCTGGTGTCGCAGAACACAAATGCCAGTATCATCGGAAAAGTGAGCGATGAGGAAACGGGCGATGGAATCAAGGACGTTGTGATCACGGCAACTGAAATGAAAACCAACGGTCAGATGATCAGAACCAGTAATAAAAAAGGGAAGTTTCGTTTCGTTACGGTACCTCCCGGTGGTTACCGCATTACTTTCGAGCACGAGGGATACGAGACCAAGACGATGATTTGCGCCATCAGCGCAGAGCAGACGGTATCACTCAAACCCGAGCTGAAAAAAAAGACTGCTGAGGAAGAAATCAAACAATCCGGTTTGTGATTGCAAGCCGTCACATTCAAAACCGGTCGCAGCTGCAGCTGGCACAACGGCTTTGCCTGCTGTCTGAGCACGGCTTTTTTCTTTTATTCTTGCGCTTCTGAACTGTAAACAGAATCACACCGAATATGAAGAAAAACGGCAGGGCGATCAGTATCAACTTGAACAACATTGTCCTTCTACTCCTTGATATAGGTTTTCATG
>CAYMND010000297.1:0-4215 GCA_964391685.1 uncultured Clostridia bacterium
CGGATCTCGCCGACCATGATCTTGTCGGGATCATGACGCAGTATGGATCGCAGTCCCCGGGCGAATGTCAGGCCCTTCTTTTCATTCACCGGAATCTGGGTGATACCATCGATCTGGTATTCCACCGGATCCTCAATGGTGATGATTTTGTCGGATGGTCGCTTGATCTCGTTCAGAGCGGCATAGAGGGTGGTGGTCTTCCCGCTGCCGGTGGGACCGGTAACCAGAAACATGCCGTACGGATACTCAATGTACTCGTGAATGCGTTTCAGGATATGATCCGAAAATCCCAGCATCCGAAGATTGAGCTCACCGAAATTCTCGGTGATCATCTCACGATCCAGGATTCGGATCACCGCGTTTTCACCGTAAATGGCCGGCATGATGGAAACACGGAAGTCAATGGTCTTGCGGTTGAGCATCATACGGAACCGGCCGTCCTGAGGCACTCTGCGCTCTGCGATGTCCAGCTCGGAAATGACCTTGAGACGGGTCAGCAGTGGAGATTGGAATGCGGCATCCAATGGTTCCATAATCCGACTGAGAATACCGTCGATTCTGAACTTGACCAGGAGCGAATCGGCCTGAGATTCCAGATGGATGTCCGAAGCTTTCTTGCTGACCGCGGTGAAGACGATGTTGTTTAGCAGCTTGATAATGGTATCGTCTTCCTCGGTCAATGAATCCAGCGTGATCGATTCGGCTTCCAGGGAGGATTCGGTTCGCCTGGAAACATATCCTTCGGTATTTTCGGTAAGCACCTTGGTAAAGGTGTCACTCTTCTTGAGCAGATATTCCAGTTCTTCGTTGTCTGCAGGCAGAGCCATCACCTGTCGCTGACAGAAATTTTCGATGATGGAGATGCGTTCGATGTCGTCCGGATCGTTGATGGCCACGGTCAGAACCCCACCCTCCTGGGTCAAAGGGAAGAATCGGTGCTTCACCAGAAATTCGGGAGGAAATTTCTTGAGCAGATCGTAATCCAGGGGAATATCCCTGAGAGCCTTTTCCATGTTCATCGCACCACCTGAACCGCTGTAAACATCGGCAAATAGACAGAAAAAATCACCAGTCCCACCAGAACGCTGATCACCACCAGCAGGATCGGCTCAATCATCGACACCAGGGCGGCGACCCGAGTGTCGACCATCGCCTCATAGTGATCGGCACTTTGGTCCAGCACCAACCCGAGGTTGCCGCTGTTCTCTCCGACCCGAACCAGTTCCAGAAGCATACCTCTCATCCAGGGAATCTTGACCAGAAGCGAGGAAAACAGCTGGCCTTCGCTGATCTGGGTCCTCAAGGGTTCCACATCTTGTCTCAATTTTTTGTTCGAAAACGTATCGATGGCCACTCCCAACGCTTC
Organism: uncultured Clostridia bacterium; assembly: GCA_964391685.1. Taxonomy (GTDB): domain Bacteria; phylum Acidobacteriota; class Aminicenantia; order UBA2199; family UBA2199; genus CAYMND01. The sequence goes on from CAYMND010000297.1 coordinate 1,367, forward strand.
CGGAAGGGGAATTCCGGACACCAGCAGAATGGAAAGGGTACGGGAAAATGCGGCAAGAGCGTTGTCCACGATGAACCTTCCGATGAACGGAAGTTTCAGTTTCAGACGGTCGACGATCACCAGGTCGGGAATTCTATTCTCAAGTATCCGGCTTCCCCAGTACAGGGAAAAAAGAAAGGCTGCAAGCACAGGCAGTCCGGTTTTCATGTATCCGCCCAGAGAAACCACCATCCTGGTGACTCCCGGCAGATCGGAGTTGAGCCCCTGGAAGAAACCGGTAAACTTGGGCACAACCACCATGATGATCATTGTGGCCAGAGCGAGAACGAAAAAAAGTACGAACAGAGGGTAGGTCATACTGCTGATGATCCGTCGTCTCAACGCCACCATCTTACTCAGGTAGTCATTGAAGCGGCGCAGCAGCTGCTCGAGCTGACCGCTACGTTCACCGGCGGTCAGGGCAGCGCAGTATATGCTGTTGTAGGGAAGCTGCGGAATCGCGAACGCCTCGCGAAGGCTGCCACCTTTCTGGATGTCTTCCCGGGCCTTTTCCATTTTCACTTTCAACGCTCCTCCCGGGGTGTTCTCCAACACCAGTCCGAGAGCCTGAACCAAAGGGACTCCGGCGTTGATGAGAGCGATCAGCTTCTGGTTGAACAGATAGAACTCGGCCGTCTTGATTTTGCGGCTGAGCTGCGATCCGATATCGGTGTTTAGAGATATGTGGCGCCGAATCTTCAGCAGCTTTAGATTCCCGCTACGATACCGTTCACGAACCTCTTTTTTCCCCAGCGCCTCGACCTGCTTCTCCAGTACAGCGCCGCGATCGTTGATAAAAATACATTTATATAAAGGCATCAGTCAATATACACGGCTCCGTCGAAGTATCTGCGGAGAACTTCCGGTATGCGGACGCGACCGTCATGCTCCTGGTAATTTTCCAGTATCGCCGCCAGTGTCCGTCCGACTGCCAGTCCTGACCCGTTCAATGTATGAACGAACCCTTTCTCCTGCCCGTCTCTATACCTCACTCTCGCCCTCCGGGCCTGGAAATCACGGAAATTGGAGCAGGAAGATATCTCGACATACTTGCCCCGTTCGGGCATCCAGACCTCCAGATCGTAGGTTTTGGCTGAGGAAAAGGACATATCGCGACTGCAGAGCAACATGACTCGATAGGGCAGCTCCAGTAACTGCAGAATTCGTTCAGCGTGCCCGGTCAGTTCCTCGAGGGCATCCATCGATTTCTGAGGGTGGACGAACTGGAGCAGTTCCACCTTGTGAAACTGATGCTGACGGACAATACCGCGGACATCCCGACCATGCGATCCGGCCTCGCTGCGAAAACAGGGGGTGGCGGCGACATAGCGGACCGGCAGATCCTCACCGGAAAGTGTCTCGTCCCGATGCAGGTTGGTCAGCGGAACCTCAGCTGTGGGAATGAGATAGAAAGGGTATCCTTCCAGTCTGAAGAGATCATCCTTGAACTTGGGCAGATTACCGGTTCCGATCAGGCTCTCCTCGTTGACAATATAGGGCGGGATGATCTCCGTATAGCCGTTCTCTCTCGTGTGAACATCCAGCATGAAACTGATCAGGGCTCGTTCCAGAGCGGCCAAGCGTCCACGGTATACAACGAAACGTGCACCGGTCACCTTGGCGGCGCGGTTGAAATCCAGTCCGCCCAGCAATTCCCCAAGATCCCAATGGGGTTTGGGGGCAAAGCCAAATTCCCTCGGTATTCCATAATCGCGAACAAAGTGGTTGTCTTCGGCGTCATGGCCGACAGGTACGGAATCATCGAAAAGGTTGGGCAGGTTCAGCAACAGAATCCGGAACTCTTCGTCGATACGGGCGGTTTCCTTCTCCACCGATTCGATTTCCTCTCCGATGCGTTTCGATTCTTCCATCTCTTTTTCGGCCGGCTGTCCCTGACGCTTCAGCTGACCGATTTCCTTGGCCAACTGATTTTTGAGGCTCTTCAGCTGCTCGATCCGGGTAACCAGTTCCCGACGTTTCACATCCCTGCGGGAGAAATCGTCCGCATCAAAAGGATTCCCTTTGGCTTCGATCTTGTGTTTAACTTCATCCAGGTGATTTCTGATATAGGCAAGGTCCAACATGCATCGATTATAACACACTCCACCCAGCAAAAAATACAAATAGAATATGTAGCCCCCGTCGGGGACGGTGCACCACAACGCCACAGATCATCTCCATTTCTTTTTTCGACTTTTTGTTCTTTTATACATCATACTCAAGGAACTCAGGCCGACATCAGCGAAAAGATCAAATCGTGCAATATCGCGATACCTAAGCCCTGCTTTCTCTTTCAAAAGAACCAACAGGTCTCCTTTCAACCGTTTTCCCTCTGTACTGCTGCCATCGATCTCCCTTAACCTGACATTGTATTTTTTCTCAAATTCTTGAATAACTTTCTCTACAGGATCATGATAAAGGTCATCGATTCTTCGATGCTCATGACTCGGTTCATAAAACCGCCTGTCTGCTCTTTCAAGTGCCTGCGGAACAAATTCCTCACCGCCGATTACCTGCCCCATCGGTGTTTTGATTATCGGTAACTGATCTAAATCCCGCTGACTATCAACAAAACAGAATAAATTATCAAAACTGCCGAACAGATCTTCAATATAAGCTGAATCAAGCCATTGGACAGGGGTATTGGAAAAATAACATGATCCACTGGACCATAAATTCGATGTAAACTCATCACACAAACCTGCTTTGACAGGATTGTTTAATACATACGCCAAAGCAACCATCAAGTATGCATCATCTTGAATAAGCATACTTGATGGTTGCTTAGGCGTATGTATTAAACAATCCTG